>JBAQCP010000180.1:0-4356 GCA_049294295.1 Gammaproteobacteria bacterium
ATTTATAACGATACTTCTGCTGTATGTTTCAAATAGATTCCCGCTTTCGCGGGAATGACAGTAATGGCTTGTAATAACAGTAGTGACTCGCAATGACGGCAGTTACTCCATCCAGGCTACCTAAGCCCTACTCCCCAAACCTCAAAATCGGATTATCCGGATCATACGATTTCAACTTCTGCCAAATCTGCACCGCTTCTTCACTCAAGGAAGCCACAAACTCTTCCAATGTAGGCACAGCAATAAAATCCAATTCACGCACCGCAAACCGACGCATCAAGGATTTAACTTGGGGTGACTGCAACACGGTATCCCGTGAATACTTATTTCGTTGTAACTGCAAGACAGTCGAAATAACCGGTTCAGCAAAATCTAAGAAATCTTGATTAAACTGTTTTTTCTCTTTTTCCGGCAAATTGTCGACAACCGCATGAATAGCGGTTTCCCTAAACAAGTTATAATCTTGACGAATATCTTCTGCTTGACGCTTCAAATCACTCATCTCAATCTCTTGCCTTGCCTCTTGCAACTGAATAACTTGCGGCTGCTTTGTTTTAGAGGTTTTATAATCATTTTTGACCGCACTAATGAGATAAGCGGAGGTGTTTTCTATCTTCCCCTGCTGGTAAGGTTTTGACGCCTTAATCATGGCCACTTTTTCTTCAACAAAGGTTTGATCATAAGACGCTAATAGCTGCTCAACCTGATCCAGTGACAAGCTAAACTCATCCATTAATTGACTCACAATCGCTGGATGATTAGTTGAAGGACTTTTTTTAGCCACCAAGGCTTTATTCCCCAGACGGGTTTTCTTAGCCCGCTCTTTGAGTTTAAATCTCACTTTGACGAATTTACGCCCTTCTTTTCCATAGTCAGCCTCAATCACCAAATCCGAATGACTATTCACCTCATCAACGGCTTTGTCTAATACGCGGCGCTTAAAGTCACGAAAAACGTCATACATCCCCTCAGGAATACCCATCAGCTTTTTGAAGAGTGCCATATCAAACCACTTCGTATGCGGTAACCCTCGGTAGCGAATACAGTTCTCATACAAGGCAAGCCCATAACTCGAACGAAATTTAGATTGAATGACTAAATCAATCTTGCCAAACATAGAAGGTGAATGAAGCAGCTGCTTCATGCGCGGTGAATAGGCGAAATAACAAAGAGGCCCTTCTAGGCTGACGCTGGCGAGGATAGAGCTCGCTGTCCAGTTTTCGGCACCCGTTTTATCGTCTATTAAGTTCCATTCGATAACGGTCGAAATTAGGCCCTTCAGCGCGTCTTTTATCGCCGCATGATTATTACCGTGGTAACCAATTAAACGGCAAAGTTGTTTCACCGTAATTTCATGCTCTTCTTTGAGCATTAATTCTTTATAGGCGTGATACAGCAAAGCATTACTTACCTTGCGTTGTAACAAGCTCAATGTATTTGAACAATGGATAGTAGCAGCGTGTTTTTTTATCTGCGTACTGACCTTTGTGTCTTGTCCCAAATCCGTCACACTTCGTCCCATAGTCGTCACATTCCTTCCCATGAACGTCACACCTTATCCCAAATCCGTCACAAAAATTCCCATAACTGTCACACTTTGACTGATAAAAACTTTTAATATCAATGTGTTACAGCATCCTAAACAAAAGATAAACTAAATATAAACAAAAGCACAACTTGATAATACAAATATTTTGTTGTTTTTATCTTTATGATAAAACAAAACAAATGATATATTAGGCTTTATCGTAATACAACGACAGGAGTCAACCATGGAAATAATAGCGTTTGTAAACAACAAGGGTGGAGTTGGCAAGACCACTTGTAGTAAATTAATGGCGGAGTATCTCAGCAAAACCAAAAAAATGAAAATATTGGGCATCGATTTTGATCCTCAGTGCAATTTCTCACATCAATATTTACATATGGAAATTGATCCTGCTGCACGTGAAGGATTAATGCCGCCTATACATCCAGATTTCAATCCTATTGACCCAGATGATGCTGATTGGGACGGTCGTAGTAGTATTGCGGAGATTTTTTATGGTCAAGGCGTGGTTCCCTACCCTACGTACGTAGAAAATTTGGACATTGCTCCAGGACATGCTGAAAAATTGCTCTCTGCAGAGTCAGTTAGACGCTCAGAAGTGGTCGATAAGGTCCATAAGCAGCTAACGAACTTTTTAAATTCAGCAGACGTACGTGCAGCTTATGATGCCGTTGTGATTGATACAGCGCCTTCTAAAGGCCCGTTGACAATTAGTGTGATGAAGGCCGCGACGCATATTGTTATTCCGTCTGTGATGGAAGAACAGCCTGTGCAAGGTATTTATGGCATGTTGCAGCTTTGGATGCAGGAATCATTAGTGAGAGAGAAATCACGACCGCTAAAATTAGTGGGTATTTTGCCTAATATGTTTAAGCAAACACGTTTGCATAAAGACATCTTAAAAAGCTTGCAAGATAACCCCGCGCTTAGCAAATACGTTCTACCGGTGAAATTTTCACAACGTATCGTTTTTGCTGAAGTGGATGCAGCTGACTCTACTCCACGTTCTATCTTTGATTTCCCCGATCAACACGTTGCTAAAAATGAAGCGGCTGAAGTTTGTGAGTATATTGCTGAGGAGATATTTGTATGACAAAGAAAAAACGTTTTGGTATCTCAGAAGCATTAACCAGAGGTTTAAGCGAAACGATTAATGTCGTTGAAAACAATCCTGGGATGTATCGTAATGTCGTATTACCACTTTCCCGTATTGAATTAGATCCCGATAACCCACGCAAATTAGCGATCGATTTAGCGGATATTCGCGAAGGTATTCGCCCTGACGATCCATTATATCAACGTAAGCAAGACGAATTAGAACGATTAAAGGAATTAGCGCATACCATCAAAAGCAGTGGTGTGATTAATCCGGTTGTCGTTTACAAATTAGGCGAGGCTTATCGTGTTGTCGCGGGTGAACGTCGTTGTTTAGCGTCTATCTTAGCGGGGAAGCAAGAAATTGATGCGCGAGTCTTTAATGAAAAACCGAAAGGCTTTGAATTAAAATTAGTGCAGTGGATAGAAAATACCGCACGCGAAGATTTAACCTTGAATGAGCGGTTAGGTAACGTAAAAGATATTCTACAAGAATACCAATATCAAAATGGTCCTGTGGAAGTAAACGCAACCTTATTAAAAAATATTACGGGTTTATCGTTATCACAAACCACGTATTATTTGGCTGCTTTACAGGCGCCTGCTGATCTACAAGAACAAATTGAACTAAACAATATCCGCAATCTGGATAAAGCAGCATTGATCGCTAATATTGCGTCTGATGATATACGTCAGCATGCAATCACTGCTTGTGTGAATGGTTCAAGTCTGAAAGAATTACGCAGTATCGTCAGTCAGCATAAAACATTAAAGAAGACAAAGCCCGTTAGTGCTGCCAGTAAGCGTGGTAGAGCCACAGCTAAGATAAACATGGGTGCAACGCAGCAGGCAGCGGTTGTACAGGCAATAGTGAAAAGCGTCGTCACACAAAAGCCGTACAATCGCTATGAAGAGTTATTTGCTCAAGTCGATTGGAAGGATTTACGACAAACAACGAAAGCTTTTCGTAAATTAATTGAAATATTAGAAATGGAAATGGCGGTGTAACGATGCAGAAAAAACTAATGACATCGATCAAACTACAAAAGAATCTACATCAGCGTTTACAGCAACGCATTATTGCGGACGGTTATGGGATGCGTGGCAAAAGTAAGTGGATAATTGAATCCGTGGAGTCTCTATTAGGCTTTACTGATTATCCTGAGCTTGTAGATATTGCGGATGACATGAATGAATTGAGCGATATGGTCAGCATTCGTGTTCCTGAAGAGTTAATGGTACGTATGGAGAAGGCCATTATCTGTATCCGTAAACAATATCCAACAATTGAAGGCGTTAAAAGCAATTTAATCCGCGCTAGCATCATGCAAAGATTGCTTAGACAGCCAGCTACGGTCACCGAAGTATAGATTAAGTTGTTGAAATATATAGAGTTTAATTAAATTAATTAGATAAAAAAATACATCCCATAAATGTCACATATCAATATTAAATGGACGTTTATGGGATGTTTAGATGAAGCAATGTTCTACGTAGAACAATTGTGAGTCTAATCTTGGTGCTACGTCCTTCTTGCTTGTTCCCGCCGTTTTTTTAGGTAAATAACCAGCCGTTCATTGAGTATACGTGCTCAGCTATCACCACCGCCGTCATTGCGAGCCACTACTGTCATCCTGAGCGTAGCGAAGGATCTCCATGGATTGCAGCTGTTCCTTGATGGAGATCCTTCACTATGCTCAGGATGACAGTAG
>JBAQCP010000181.1:0-5425 GCA_049294295.1 Gammaproteobacteria bacterium
TGGCAGATGTTATTCGTGACGTGAAATTCACGAATGGTATACGGCAGGAAGAGGAAAATGGGTCAGTGAATGAGAGAGCAGCCGCCTAATGCAAAATATCTCGTACACAACATTTGACTATAGCTCCAACTGCCGTCAGTGTTATTTTTCGTTCTCACCACCATCAGGCAACTCACTAGGATTAGCCGGATCCCCAGGCACTTTAAACTTCTCATCCGCCCAAGCTCCTAAATCAATCAGCTTGCAACGTTCAGAACAAAAAGGCTTAGCAGTATTCTCAGCTGTCCATGTATTTGCTTTCCCACAAGTAGGGCAGGTAATTTGTTTTTTGTCAGTCATGATGTTCTCTTAGGAGTAAGTAATCAAAAATGGAAGATTACCCGTAAACTGTTCAGCGCGTTGGAAGATGTTAGGCGTAAAAAAGCGCACACTTAGGAAGTGTCTACCAACACTTGTTTCGGGAAAGGCAGGAGAGTCAGCGGCAATGCTGATGCGTATCATGCGCAAATTAGATTGGGGGTCTAATAATTCTTGATAAAAGCCGTGTATAGCTGTTTTTTCTTGAACCTTGCCATTGTTGCGGACAATTTGCAGCACCAAGGTGACGCCTTCTCTTACTTCATTAAAATCGTTTAGCCAATCTAATATGGACGTCTTCCTAATATCACTAGGTTGATGCAGCCAATAATGAAACATAGGAATGTCAAAACTACAGCCGCCACCTGGGCTTGCTAAGTGCATGCGTAACGTATTGAGTAATTCAATATCACGTAAACGATGCCCAATTTTACCGCTGCTTTCAATTAATGTGCTGGAAAGCATGTCAAGTTGAGTAGTGAGAGCGTCTAATTTTTGTGCATCAATGTCCGGTGCATTGCCATATCGACGCAAATTGGTCATATGATGGCTAATTTCTCGCGCTAATTTGGCTTTTAAATCAGGTCTGTCTAATATTTGTAGGATATTAATAATGAAAGTGACCAAATTACGCGTACCAAGATCGGATAGGTCGTTTAATTGATGATCAACTTGCAGAAACAATTGTTCCAGCCGCAAGCAAACGCGAATGATTTCGTTTAATGGCTGTTCATAAATTATTGTTTCTTTCATCATGCTCTACCGCATATTGGAATGTTCTATGCAATCATAACACAATTTGAGTTGAAAATAGACAGGGGGTTGCCTTAATTTAACACTGATTTATACAAAAAGTTTCAAATAACATTATTTGCTCAATTCTAAATATTTTTTATGTAAGATGCTTACTTCTTGCTCTAAATCTTCCAGCTTACCGTCATTTAAAATAACATCATGCGCTTTTGCTAGACGGTCTGCACGCTTGATTTGGGAGTTTAAGATTGCTTGTATGCTCTCAGTACTTTTATTATCTCGTTTTGCTGCTCTCTCTAATTGAAGCTCTTCAGTGGTATCGACAATTAAAATGCGATGGATAAATGGATAGGGATCCCTTGCTTCTAGCAATAAGGGAATGACAACAATGCAATAGGGGTGAGTTAATGCCGCTATTTGTTTACTCATCTCGGCACGAATTAATGGATGTAACAAGTTTTCTAGCCACATTCGCTCTTCTGGGTGTGTGAAAATAATATCTCTTAATTTGTCGCGGTTAATAGAACCGTCATCTTGTAACAATGGCGTTTCAAAATGATCGATGATATCTAATAAGGCCGGTTGGCCAGGTTCAATCACCTCGCGAGCAATCACATCAGCATCGATAATAGGCACGTGATATCGAGCAAACATATCTGCAACCGTCGATTTACCCGAACCTATTCCACCAGTTAAGCCAATAACTAACATATCACCATGCCCAATCAATATACATCTGCATAATTTCTTTACCCCATACCAAGGCAACCCATCCTGCTAAGGCTAAATAAGGGCCGAAAGGTAGAGGCGTACTTTTAAAATGACGCTTAACGATCATGTGTATCATAGTAAAGATAATGCCAGAAATAGAAGCTAGTAAAATAACAAAGGGCAGCATTTGCCAGCCTAGGAATGCGCCTAAACCCGCTAGAAACTTCACATCACCTTGTCCCATGCCAGTTTTACCTGTGGTCCATTCAAATATCCATTGCGTAAGAGCAAAGATAAAGTAGCCGGCAATCGCACCTATAATGGCATCATGGCTATTCGTAAATACATTAAAGAGACTGCAAAATAAACCTAACCAAATCAATGATAAGGTTAGCTGATCGGGTAGCAAGTGATGATCTAAATCAATAAAGGTAAGGCAAATGCCTATCCAGGTAAATCCAATAGCAGCTAATGCTTGCCAGCTAAAGCCAAACTTCCATGCAACATAAACAGACATTAAGCAGGTGAGTGCTTCTACTAGCGGATAGCGAATGGAAATATGTGCTTTACAATAAGCGCAGCGGCCTCTTAGTAAGAGATAGCTCAAAATAGGAATGTTATGCCACGGACGAATAGATTTTTTACAATGTGGGCAATGTGAAAATGGCAGCCAAAGATTAAATTGCTCAGTGTCTGTGTGGGGTTTTAAGCCCAAATAAAGACGGCACTCTTCACTCCAATGTTGATCTAGCATGTGCGGCAAACGATAAATAACCACATTCAAAAAACTGCCAATAAACAATGAAACAATTGCGGTGACCGCAAGAAAAATATCAGGGTTGGCCGCAAAAAATTGCAAAATATCCATGGTTAAAGTGTGCTTCCTAAGTTAAAGATAGGTAGATACATTCCGATGACTAATCCACCGATTAAAACACCAAGCACTAGCATAATCAAGGGTTCCAATAGTTGATTGAAACGTGTGATCCACTGCTCTATCTCTGCTTCTAGGAAATCGGCTGATTTATGTAGCATGCGGTCTAGCTGTCCTGATTCTTCGCCAATTTTAGTCATTTGCAGCAGCATGGGTGGAAAGAAGCGCAGCTCTGCCATGCCACGGTGCAATTGTTGGCCTGCGCGGACTTTATTGTGTAAGAGTGCGAAAGCACGCGCTGTGGCCTGATGATTTGTGCTGGCGGATAAAAGCAAGGCATCGGTAATGGGGATGCCGGCTGCAAAAGCAATCGCTAAGTGCCTGGCGAAACGTGCTAGATGAATTTTATGTAATAAAGAGGTCAGGCCAGGCAGCCTTGCTAACCAGGGGTATAAAGCAATTATTTTACTTTTGAAAAAATAGGTACATATAAATAGAAGCGGTAGGAGCCATAGAAGATGATAGGCGGCGGCAGATAAACGAAATAAAAAAATCGTAAATAAGGGGAGCTTGTTGGTCATCCCATCATACAATTCTGCAAATTTGGGCACGATAAATATTAACATGAGCAATGTCATGCCTAATGCGATCAGAGTAATCACACAGGGGTAGAAAAGTGCCTGTTTGATATCTTTGCGTCGTTTCAGCTCCCTTTCATGATAATCTGCCACCATCAGTAAGGTTGAGGAAAGCTTGCCCGTTTGTTCGCCCAGTTTAATCAGATGACAGGCAAAGCGATCAAAATGATAGGTGTGATTAAGAAAACTTAGAAATAAGTTTTTGCCCGCTAAAATTTCTTTTCTGAGATTGAAAATTAATAGGCACATCATTTGTTTTTCTTGGGATTTTTCCAATACTTCTAAGCTTTGGATAATAGGGATTTCTGCCTGAATTAAAACAGCTAGTTGTCTAAAGAAAATAGCGATGTCTTCTGGCGATATTTTATGCTTAGTGGCATGCCATATTTTTTTGAGATAATTGATCATGCATGGTTGCCTAATACTCGGGTTAATTCATCAAGCGTAGTGATGCCTGCTTTAATTTTATCTAAGCCTGAATCCCATAAAGAATAAATATCATTATATTCGCCCGATAAAATACTAGGGGCATTTTCTTTATTAATAGGTAGTAACTCAAAAATTCCTATTCTTCCTGAGTAGCTTTGTTTGCTGCACGATTTTCTTACCAAACGTTGTGCAATGATCAGGGAAATAGACTGTATCCATTGCTGCATGTTAATGCCTAAGGTTTTTAATCGGTTGATCGTTTCAATGGCGTTATTAGTGTGTAGCGTTGCGAGCACTAGATGCCCTGTTTGAGCAGCTTGCATGGCAATCTCGGCTGTTTCCTTATCGCGGATTTCACCTATCATTAAGATGTCAGGATCTTGGCGTAAAAATGTTCTAAGCACTGTCCCGAAATCCAAACCAATTTTATTGTTTACTTGAACTTGATTAATGCCGTGTAGTTTTATTTCGACAGGATCTTCCACGGAGGAGATATTTCTTTCATCTGTATTTAATATACGTAAAGCGGCATATAGCGTTGCTGTTTTACCGCTGCCTGTAGGTCCAGTTACCAAAATTAATCCTTGAGGCTCATGTAGCTTAGATAGAAGGATAGATTGTTGAGTAGCATTCAAGCCTAAATGTTCTATATCTAATGCAACAGCTCGATTGTTTAAAATGCGTAGAGCAGTTTTTTCACCAAATAAAGTAGGGCAGGTGCTAATCCGTAAATCAATGTCGCCAAATGGGATGCGTCCATCTTGAGGTAATCGTCGTTCAGCAATATTCAGCTCGGCCATTACTTTTAAACGGGTGATTAGTCGATTTGCTAAAGCCATTGGAATGGTGGTTACTTCATGCAGTAATCCATCACATCGAAAACGTATCCGACAAAAATGCTCAAAGGGTTCTAAATGGATATCCGAGCTATTCTTTTCAATAGCATCTTGTACTAGGCTATTTACTAGGTTAATGACAGGTTCTTCGTCATCATTATTAGCAATTAGGGTCGGTTCTTCAATCGTTGTCATTTTAGAAAGAGAGCGCTCTAACTGTTGATAAAGAATGTTTTTGCGAAAATGGCTGTCGATGATTGTTTCTAATAATAAAGCATCTATCAAAAATGGCTTAATACGTAAGCCGGTATCAAAGCTGATAGCAGAAATAGCAGCGTGATCAGTTGGGTCGGTGATGCCAAGATGTAATAGTTGATCGTATATACCTAGTGATAAAACGCGATAACGATAAATAAGTTCTGGTTTGATTAATGATGTTTGTAATTGTGCTGTATCCAAAAGATTTAAATTATAAAAAGACAGCGTGAAATGCTGCTTGCAGTAATCTAATAAAAATGCATTCGTGATCATGTTAGTGCTAAGCAAATGTAGCGGTGCACTGGCTTGAGTCGTTGCCAATACAGATTGGGCATCCGATAAACTAATATGTCCATCACGATAAAGATATCCCGCAAGGCCTGGTAGTTCATTGGCTGTGAGGCGAAGGTTTTGCATGTGTAATCCTAGGTTGAAAATGAAAAGCAGTGTGTATTTCTCTCTTCGTCATTCCCATGCTTATCGCTGCTGTCATTGTGAGCGTGTAGCCTGGATGGAGCGAAGCGAGATCCGGGTTTCCCTGATTACACAAACAAACCCCGGATTTCGCT
>JBAQCP010000182.1:0-3429 GCA_049294295.1 Gammaproteobacteria bacterium
CAGTAGTGGCTCACAATGACGCAGTGATTCTATCCAGGCTATACCGTTTTATTCATGTAATCTTATATCTATCAACCAGTTAATAACCTCAAAGCGCTCACCGCAAATTTCCTTTATAATAGTAAGAGATGGCTCATAAAGGACAGTGGCACGCTATGGCTAATGGCAAAGATCTAAGCGAGTATGAACAAACCATACGTGAACTCTCCGAACGTATCGTTGCAGCTCAACGACCGATTCGCATTTTAGATGCCTTAAAATGGGACGCCAATGTTAGAGACTATTTTTTTAAACACGGTTTCAAAAAACTCCCCGAAATTAATGTCGATTATTACCAAGAGAAAAATCCGCTATCTTTTGATCCCGCTAAAAAAATCGAAGAATTCCAAGATATTGATAGAAGCATCCGCCGCAAATTAGGCCAATACAGTGGCGTTGGTGGTATTATGCAGCGTATGTGCTATGAGTATTGTCGTGTGGTTGAAATGCTGGCTGCCCGTGGCACGCCACGCTTTACCGAGATATCCCAAGAATTATACGGTAGTGCTGAAGATGCTTTCCATGTAGGGGCGCCAACGTTAAAAGACTTAGCAACATTAGTGAACGATAGTTTGGCTAATATCAAAGATCAGGTGCAAACGAAAGCTGATGAAGAAAGATATACCAGCGAGCAATGTGTTGATATGCTGCGCGAGCGTTTAGGTAAATATTTTTCAGACGGTGATAACATCCGCGTCGAATTAAGCGATGGTATTATTGCCGATGCGGCAGCCGGTGCCGATAGAATTAAAATTCATAAAGACTTAATGTTCAGCCGCCGAGAAATTAAAACATTTGAAATTCATGAAGGTTGGGTGCACTTAGGTACGACACTCAATGGTATGGCGCAACCTATTTGTACCTTTCTAAGTAAAGGCCCGCCATCTTCTACGGTGACGCAAGAAGGTTTGGCGATCATCACCGAAATATTCACATTCTCTTCTTATCCTGGCCGAGTGCGACGTTTGACTAATCGTATCAATGCGGTGTCGATGGCTGAAGAAGGCGGTAACTTTTTTGATGTGTTTGAGTTTTATCGTGAGCAAGGGATGGATGAAGAAGATAGTTATCAATCCACGGTGCGTGTGTTCCGCGGCAGCATTCCTGATGGTGGTCCTTATACTAAGGATTTATCTTATAGCAAAGGGTTTATTTTAATTTATAACTATATTCGTTTAGCCGTACAAAAAGGCTTGATGACGCGGATACCGCTGTTGTTTGTAGGTAAGACGACATTAGAAGATTTGCATATTTTGGCTGATTTGGAAGAGGAAGGCATTGTTACAGCACCTAAATATATACCGCCGCAATTTAATGATTTGGCTGCGGTGAGTGCATGGATGGTTTATTCCTTGTTCTTCAATCGGTTGGATTTGAAAAGAATGGCGTTGGATTTTAAGGGGATTTTGCAATAGGAAAGTGGTATTGTCATTCCCGCGAAAGCGGGAATCCATGTCAGACAAACATCAGGCGTTCGTTATAAATAGATTCCCGCTTTCGCGGGAATGACAGTAATCGGTATACTTAAGCGTGCCCTAAATCTTCTTTCCCGTTCGTCGTTCTCACGCCAGATTCAATAAATTGAATAATCTCTGACGCGACATCAACCCCGGTTGCTTTCTCTATTCCTTCAATACCAGGCGACGCATTCACTTCTAGAATCAACGGTCCGCGATCAGAGCGAACAATATCAATACCCGCCACATTCAATCCGATAACTTGCGCGGCTCTAACGGCCATAAAACGCTCTTCATCAGTAATATCCGCAGGCACGGCGGTACCGCCTCTATGCAAGTTAGAACGAAATTCTTCGGCAGACTTCGATTGGCGCTTCATGGCTGCTACCACCTTACCGCCAACAACCAAGCAGCGAATATCTGCGCCATTTGCTTCTTTAATATACTCTTGCACCATGATGTTTACTTTTAAACCAAGGAAGGCTTCTAAGACGCTGGTAGCTGCTTTCGCAGTTTCAACCAGAATCACGCCTATCCCTTGGGTTCCCTCTAAGAACTTAATCACTAAGGGGGTGCCGCCAACCATTTTAATCAAATCTTGAATTTCGTCTAACGAATGGGCAAAGCCAGTAATTGGCATACCTATCCCTTTTTTAGACAATAATTGCAGGGAACGTAATTTATCGCGTGCACGGGTAATGGCCACCGAGTCATTCACACAGAAAACACCCATCATTTCTAACTGACGGACGACTGCTGCACCATAAAAGGTCACAGAAGCGCCAACGCGAGGGATGACAGCGTCATAATGGCCTAGGGCGCTACCCTTGTAGTGGATAGTTGGCTTGGAGGTGGTAATGTTCATATAGCAGCGCATGGTGTCGATGACATCAGCTTGATGGCCACGAGCGGTGGCTGCTTCTACTAAACGGCTAGTAGAATAGAGACTACCTTTCCTCGATAGAATAGCAATTTTCATTTCTTGTGTATCCTGGTGGTTACAAATGAGCGAGCGGGGTTAACAACAAAGCGCTTACGTAGAGCGCTTCTACCTAATAGCATTCGAAAGAGCATGTTCTCACGCTCGGTGAGAGTAATCTCTATTGGCCAAGTTTGTCCAGCAATAGTGATCAACGATTGGATGACAAAACGTTCTTCCGTGTGACCGCCTGAGTCAGTTACTTCGCGTTTATCGATCACATCCGCTGTGCAGGTTATTATATGATCAATATTATGTTGCATAGGGTGAATATCAAATGTAATACGATCTTTGCCATTTTCGATAAAAGGCCGCAATGAAAAAGCGTGTAAAGCAGATGTACGAGCACCTGTATCGACTTTAGCTTTGATTTTATTAATGCCTAAATCGGGCAGACCTACCCATTCTCGCCATCCAATGAGGGGGAGTTTTTTAATAGGTTTAATTAGTTGAACGTTTTCTTGCAGTTCCATTCTTGTTTTTCCGTATGCTTTTAAAGTCTATCTTATCATATTTTTAGAGTAGAGTAGCCAAGCAATGACACCTAGACCGATAAAAGGGAAGATCCAGAGGACAAAGGTGGTTTTACTCAAGCGGGGTTTCAATAAAATAAATTCACCGTAGCGTTTGACGAGGTAATTTTTAATGGCGTCATCGGATTCATGTTGCGTGATCATACTTGCAATTTTTTCACGTAAGTCGTTTGCAAGGGGTGCGCGTGAGTCGGCAATGCTTTGATTTTGGCAGACAACGCAGCGGATTTCTTTGGTGAGGTTGGTTAGGCGTTGTTGGTCGGCGGAGGAGAGGGCGAAGGCGGGGGTTAGGGTTAGTATGAAAATACAAATGAGTTTGAGCGTAGCCTGAATTGCCACTGTCATCCCGAGCGTAGCGAGGGGTCTCCTGCTATTGCGATGGCTGTCTCTAAGAGGGAGATCCCTCGCTACGCTCGGGATG
>JBAQCP010000183.1:0-11654 GCA_049294295.1 Gammaproteobacteria bacterium
CCATTGCTTGATGTGTATTTGCCAGTGTTGTTGCTTTGATTGGGTCGTCATAATGCCTCCTTTAATGAAGGCAATACTATGCGCTGAGATGGTGTGTTTTTGCAGAGGTGGTAGAATTAGCGCTTACTAAAGACTTAAATGAAATTCAAGAGTCAGAAGATGAAGAAGCTAATAAAGAGTTTTCATATTTGGTATCCTATGTTGGGAGTTTTGGTGAGTTTACTGAACAAACAATAAAGTTTTGGCCAATGGCAATGCGGTTAATGGAGGTGATGAATTTTGACTTACTATCATTAAACTTTTTTTTAAAAGAAAATTTTTGTTTAAATCATCAAATGGGAAGTATTAGTGAATAATATGAATGAATCCATCATCGTAAAATATGCAGTTGTATCAGATGCCCTAGAAGTAGCATTGATTAATGTAGCTTCATGGCAACATGGTTATCACGGCATTATTCCGAATGAAATATTGGATAATTTGCCAACCCAAAATTGGGCAGCTAGCTGGAAAGTATATTTGGAAGGTAATGGAAAATTATTGCTAATCATTAAATCAGGAAAAATATTAGGTTTTGCTAAAATCGGTGAAAATTCCTCACTAGATGCTGGCGAAATAAGTGCTATTTATTTGCTTCCAGAGATATGGAGACAAGGTTTTGGTTCAAAATTATGCATCGCATCCATTGCTGAACTAAAGAAAATGGGATTTAATAAAATAGTATTGTGGGTATTGGCTAGAAATAGAAGAGCTTGTGATTTTTATGAAGCAATGGGTTTTAGTAAGGGACTTTCTCGAATTTGCCCTCTTTTTCCGCCTTTAAATCTAGAAGAGATTCAGTATGTAATGGGGCTTGATGTGAATTGAAACAAGTATTTGTAATTTAACTTGTTTTATTAATAGATAGAAACGCATAATAAATCGAATCTTTATTGTGGGTTGAAGTAATGGTTTCTTATGTAGACGATAGGCAGGGAGTAGTAAAAACCGATTGGGCGAGTATCCGCGATCGAGTTGCCAGCGTTGAGCCCAAATTTGCTCAATTAGTCGATGAATTGTCGCCTGGAAAAGATTTCCCATTATATTTAATTTATTTGCCTTATGGTGTTTTAAAGGGTGATACACAGCATTCCTATCTGCCTGATAACAAGGGTGGCTATTATAGTTTAACGGATCCAGCTGTACCCAAAGAATTATTGCGTGATATAGGCTATGGTGTTGGCGGCTCACCAATGGGTATGGTGCTAGAAAAGCAGCTTGAATATTTCATAGACTTTAAGCATAAAAAAGTGACTATCCCATGGCTGATTTACTCACCAGGCAATTTTTTTCCTATATCTACGATATTGGGTGCGCAAGGGGCAGAAGTTTATGCACCTAATGGCTTGCTAACAGTAAGCTCAGGCGCTAGATCAACATTTATGTTGCCTAATATTGGATGCAATAGCCACTTTGTCGGATTAAAGCGCGATTTTAATCTTAAGGGCGCAGCGCCTAAATCTTCGTATGATCACTGGGATATTTTTCGAGGAATAATTGCTAGTAATATTATTGATTGCGATTGGCGTTGCTGCTTTATGTATTTTAGTGAGCCATGGGTAAACAGGCTGCATAATGACGCTGCCTGGATGCGTTTGCGTTTGTATTTGCATGAGATTGTCTGGAAAAAATTTGAATATGAAAGAAATCGAATTTATTACGATATGACATTCTCTATGATTCAAGAAAAAAGAAATCTAAAGCCTAATCCATATTTAGTAGATATTGCCAAGCATCTATTTGCGGTAGCCGTTGGTGCAGCACCTGGTTATGGCCCATCCTCCAATGATAATGGCCTGCCTGTTCAAATAATACAATCAGCTTTTATTGATTCATATGGGTTGAAAAAATATGCTCCAACGATAATGGAGCCATTACATTTTGATTCAAGCAACAATAAATCTGGTATTTATTATTCTTTACAAAATCCGGCAGCACATATTTTTTCTCCTAAATCTCGAGAAGGTTCTAGCACGATTCTTGAAATGGTGGAGTTGGAATATTTAATGAAAGTATTTTGTGAAGAGCTATCGCAGGATTCTAATATTTGCTCAGATACGATCATAGGAAAAATTGCAAAAAATATGGCATTTGATTATTATCATAATAAATCAGATAAGCAGAATATTATTTCGGCTTCTTCACTTATTCCACAAACAGACAAAAGATTTTTAGCTGTTCCAGCCAAGGAAGTGAATGTTGCTTTAAAGTTTGCTGAGGATGCTGCTTTTGTTAGAGGATGTGTCCGTATTAGGCCGCTTAATAGTTAATAGCAAAAGAGTTAATATTAACAGTGGTAAACATCCAATTATTCCGCAAGTGTACCATACAATACCGCTGGAATATTGTTGGTAGAGGTAGCTTCCTGTAGCAGGTCCAATCACTCTGCTAGCTGCATAAATCATTCGGTATAGACCTAAAAAATACCCTTTTTTTCTTGCGGGAGCGTATTCGTAACAAATTAATTGGCTCATTGAGAAAAATATTATTTCACCCAATGTATACAGGGCGCATGCGCCTAATGCTTGATTGAAACTTGATACAAAAGTAAGCCCAAACATGCCAAGACCAAGAAGGAAGGTGCCAATAGAAATGGTAATAATGTGGTTATATCGGTTTAGATAATTTGTGATGGGTGTTTGCAATAAAACAACCAAAAACGTATTCAATGAAAAAGCAAGGCTAAAACTTTGAAGGTTCATTTTAGGGAATAGGTAAGACATATAAATTGGAAAGGTGCTGGTAAATTGAGAAACAATATAGCCACTAATAAATAAACATAAAAAGGTGAAGGTTATGAGAGGATACTTGATAGCTTTTACTGTTTGCTCTAGAGGTTGGTCAGCAACGGGTTCATCTTTTTTCTGGATATGAGTTATTTTGGATGTGTAACTTAAGAATATCGATGTGAAAATTAATATCACGCCTACTATTATCAATAATTGCCTTAAATGAGAGGCAGATAAAATGCCAATTAAAAGTGCAAATGTGCCCATGCTTAAATTAGAAAGGGTGTCATTTATGGTGATGGCTTTTAGTTTCTCATTTCGTTGCTTACAAAAAAGAAGAGAAGCAATGGTGTTAGATGTAATAAAACTATATGTTGCGCTGCCTAATATAAATAAATTTATTATTAAATAAGGCAGTGAGTCTGTAAATGGAAGGAAAAGGAAGCAAACACCCTGGATCATCATTGATATATAGTTAATAAGTATAGGACTTATTTTGTCAGAGATTTTTCCGCTAAAGAAACTGCCAATAATGGATCCTAGGCCATAAAATGAAATAATTAATCCTGATATCTTAATATCCAAGTGCAATTCATGGACAAAAAATAAAGGTAAGAAGTAATACAGGCTTGTTGTTGCAGAATTTAAAAAATTTAATCCGATTATTCCCCAACATGCCTTAGGTAAAGAATAATGATTAATAATATTTTTTCTAAAAAAATTAATTAAGTTAGTAAGCATAGCTAGTTTCTTGTAAAAGAAAGTTTTGCTAAGACTGATTTATCAGCGCTTGCTGTATGAAGAGGGGGTATATAAATAGTCGATATCCGTGAAATAATAGAATTACTAAGTTCTTCTAGAGTTACTTTGGTTATTTTGGAGGATATATGTGGATATTGGCTTCCTTCATATACGAAAACAATATAATTTTTAGGATATACCTTGCAAAGATGGTCTACTAAAAGAACGGTTCCTTTTTTATGTTCGTGATAAGTTTTGTTTTCTAGAACCCCTATCACACTGACTTGCCATAGAATTAAATGGCTGTAACCATCAAAAGCTCTATTATGTATTAAGAAATCTGTTGCTTCATATGAATGACAACCACAAGTGCTAGGATCAATTTCAAGGTCTGCGAATAAATAATCTTCTGCTGATATGCCTGGTAAAATATGCGCTATATAACCCTGTGCCTTAGCGATTTTTATGGCTTCTAATCCTGGGGTGGCGAATACAGAGGGATGTCCTTCAAATACAACACAGATATTTAATCCTTGATTAAGGGTATCTAAAATATAATTAGTAATGGCTTGATATATCAATGCTCGCGATTTGTTTTCAATATAAGCAAAATTTAAAGACTGTGCATTTTTGTTAGTAGAGCATAGCCATTGTTCAATGGCAGGCTCATTGACTAGATAGAGTAGTTTTTCTGCTTTTTCTATATTTGCTTTAGCTTCAAGGGTAAGGTGGGCTAAAAATTTAATACCCGTACCAACAAGTGTTAAAGAGCCCTTTTTCATGGTTAAATCAAGCTGCTTACATTTGCAACAGCGCGTTCAAAAGTGAAATGCAAGTTCTCAGAAAGTTCAGCATTGATAGCCGCGCTATTTTGTTCTAAAAACGCAACTTGAATGGCTTCCGGCTGTTTTTTGATCATATTTTGCGCGTACCCAGTTTCATATTCTGGGAGAGTTGCTAATTGAATTAATAGGGTTAGTGTGTTCATTTTTTGCTCTTTCAGGGTAGTCTCTGCCCATAATATCATAAAGCCTGTACACATCAAGTTATGAACCTCTGTGTGATTTAAAATTATACTGCAAAATTAGTAGGTTAATTTTAAGGTGTTAATTTATTGAGGAGAATGCTCTCATACGCATGAATTTTTAATTTTGCATGAAGGGATGACATGGCGTCCATAACACCTCTATATCACTTGATAGAAATAAATAGTGATGATTTTAGTAAAGAAGAAATGTTTTTTATGGATATGATTTTATTCTTTAATCTATGCGAAGAATTAAGAAATATCATTTTATCTGGATATAAAAGTTATTTTTTTTCAATTAAAGCGAATGCTGAAAAGGAAAAGTCAATGTTAGAGCAAAATTTTATGAGCTGTATATTAAATGACATATTATCAACAGCCGAATATTCCTTAACTGGAATTGCATATTATACAAATACACCAGAAGAAGTGCTTTTAGATATATCAACTGGAGCTAATTCTAACCCAACATTTGCAGTATCCCGCAAGTTAATCGATTTGCATCGTTCCGTCAAACCCGAGTTATACTTAAGCTTATTGAAAAAAATACTTCAGTCACAGCCCGCAGAAATGAATTAGGTAAAGCAAAGAGGCCCGCGCTTAGGCGCGGGAAAATCTAATAATTTAGTTAATGTTATCAATTACCTATCAATAATTTGCTGTTTCCCATAACTAACGCCCACCTGTTTTCATGCTATCCTTGATCTTATCAGCTTCACCCTCATGTATAAGGAAGATAAGACAACTGAGGACAGAAATATCATGAGAATGGATAAGTTAACTAGCAAGTTCCAAATGGCATTGGCGGATGCTCAATCGTTAGCATTGGGGCAAGATCATGCCGTTATTGAACCTGTTCATGTGATGAAGGTGTTGCTCGACCAAGAGCATAGTGACACGGGTTCTATTTTAGCCAAAGCACAAGTCAATCTCTCTAAACTCAATTCAGAATTAGCTGCCGCTATTAAACGTATGCCTAAGGTGGAAGGTGCGCCTGGTGAAGTGCATATTTCAAATGAGTTAAATCGTATTTTAAATGTTACCGATAAATTGGCGCAAAAGCGCAAGGATCAGTATATCTCTAGTGAATTATTTTTATTAGCAGCTATCGAGGATAACGGGACATTAGGTGATATTTTAAGATTATGCGGTGGTAAAAAAGCAGCGATAGAAAATGCAGTTGATCAAGAACGTGGAGGACAAACGGTGCAAGATCCAAATGCAGAAGAACAACGTAATGCATTAAGCAAATATACGATTGATTTAACATCGTTGGCTGAGCAGGGAAAATTAGATCCTGTGATTGGCCGTGATGCAGAGATTCGCCGCACCATTCAAGTATTGCAGCGCCGCTCTAAAAATAACCCTGTTTTAATTGGTGAACCTGGCGTTGGTAAAACAGCTATTGTTGAAGGATTAGCACAGCGTATTGTGAATGGCGAAGTGCCAGAAAGTTTGCGTAATAAACGATTATTATCGTTAGATTTAGGCGCGTTAATTGCCGGTGCAAAATTTCGCGGTGAATTTGAAGAACGATTAAAAGCCGTATTAAAAGATTTGAGTAAGCAAGAAGGCCAAATTATTTTATTCATCGATGAATTGCATACAATGGTCGGTGCAGGTAAAGCAGAAGGCTCGATGGATGCTGGTAATATGCTAAAACCAGCACTTGCTCGGGGTGAATTGCATTGTGTCGGCGCCACAACGTTAGATGAATATCGCAAGTATGTTGAAAAAGATGCGGCTCTTGAACGTCGCTTCCAACGCATATTAGTGGAAGAGCCTAGTGTGGCAGATACGATCGCTATTTTACGCGGTTTGAAAGAGCGCTATGAAGTGCATCACGGTGTGGTGATTACCGATGCTGCAATTGTGGCTGCTGCGACGTTATCTCATCGTTATATTACCGATCGTAATTTACCTGATAAAGCCATCGATTTAATTGATGAGGCGGGTAGTAATATCCGTATGGAAATCGATTCTAAGCCAGAAGTCATGGATAATTTAGATCGCCGTATTATTCAGCTTAAAATTGAACGCGAAGCTTTAAAAAAAGAAAAAGATGAAGGTTCTAAAAAACATTTAGAAAAATTAGAGTCCGATTTGCATAGGCTAGAAGAAGAATATAAAAAGTTGGAAGATATTTGGAAACGAGAAAAAGGTTCTTTGCAAGATGCACAATCTATCCAGCAAGAATTAGAAAAAGCACGTACTGATTTTGAAAATGCACGACGTGCAGGTAATCTCACGCGTATGGCTGAATTACAATATGCTTTAATTCCGGAATTAGAGAAAAAGTTAACAGAAGTGTCTGCTGAAGGTGGCGATAAAAAAGAAAAACAACTGCTTAGAAATAAAGTAACGGATGAAGAAATTGCAGAAGTTGTTTCTAAGTGGACACATATTCCTGTTTCTAAAATGCTAGAAAGTGAAAAAGAAAAATTATTGCATATGGAAGCGGCATTACACGAGCGCATTATTGGCCAAAGCCAAGCAGTGACCGCTGTTTGTAATGCTATTCGTCGTTCTCGTGCAGGACTCGCAGATCCTAATCGACCCATTGGTTCTTTCTTATTTTTAGGCCCAACTGGGGTAGGTAAAACAGAATTATGTAAAGCATTAGCAGGTTTTCTATTCGATACTGAAGAAGCCGTTATTCGCTTAGACATGTCAGAATTTATGGAAAAACATTCCGTATCTAGAATTTTGGGGGCGCCTCCGGGCTATGTAGGGTATGAAGAGGGTGGTTATCTAACTGAACAAGTTAGACGTAAGCCCTATTCAGTTATTTTATTAGATGAAATGGAAAAGGCACATCCAGATGTCTTTAACATTTTATTACAGGTGCTAGATGATGGTCGTTTAACGGATAGCCAAGGTCGTACCGTGGATTTCCGTAATACGATTATTGCGATGACTTCAAATTTAGGTTCTGAATTAATCCATGATATCTCAAAACACGGTGATTATTTTGCAATGAAAGAGGCGGTCATGGATGTTGTTGGTAAGCATTTCCGTCCAGAATTTATTAATCGTATTGATGAGATTGTTGTTTTCCATCCGTTAGATGAAGAGCAAATACGCGAGATTGCCAATATCCAGATTAATCGCTTACGTGCTCGTTTAGCAGATAGAGAATACGGTATTGTGGTGACATCAGAAGCCATGGATTATTTGGCAAGGGCAGGTTATGATCCTGTGTATGGCGCTAGACCGTTAAAGCGCGCTATCCAACAATATTTAGAAAATCCTTTAGCTCAAACAATATTAAGCGGCAAATTTGTGCCGGGCGATACAATTAATATAGAATTAAAGGATGAAAAGTTAGAATTCTCGAAGGCAGCTGTGACAATATAAGCTGATACTAATGCATTACTAGCTAAAGGATGAAAGCCATGTATAAGCATATCTTGTTCACCACCGATTTAACGGATGATACTGAGCACTTAATAGAAAAAGTGCGCGGAATTCGCGGTTATACCGGTGCTAAATTAAGCTTGGTTCACGTTATTGAACCCTTGCCTGGCTATAGCTATGCCTATTTAGGGGTAGAAGATATTGAAGGTCAATTGATTGAAGAAGCTCGGCAAGCTATCGCAAAATTAGGTGAAAAACTAAGTGTGAAGCCAGATGACCAGCACATAGAAGTTGGTCCCACCAAAACCAAAATCTTGCAAGTGGCAGAAGAAAATGGCGTTGACTTAATTGTCTGCGGTAGCCACGGTCGTCATGGGTTATCTTTATTGCTCGGTTCCACCGCAAACGCTATTTTGCATGGTGCAAAATGCGATGTGTTAACCGTTCGCCTACCTGAAGAGGCTGATTGATCTTTATGGAATATAAAGATTACTACAAGGTATTAGGATTAAATAAAAAAGCGACGCCTGATGAGATTAAGCAGGCGTATCGTCGCTTAGCTCGAAAATATCACCCTGATGTTAGTAAAGAAGCGAATGCCGAAGATAAATTTAAAAATGTTCAAGAAGCTTATGAAGTTTTAAAGGATCCTGAAAAACGTACAGCTTATGATGAGCTAGGAAGCAATTGGAAATCAGGTCAAGAATTTAGGCCGCCACCAGGCTGGGGGCAGCGCCAACAAAATACCCAATTTTATTCCGATCAAGGCCAAGGTTTCTCGGAAGAGGATCTGGGTGGGTTTAGTGATTTCTTTTCAAATTTATTTGGCCGCAAACGTAGCTCATTTGATCAAGGCTTTGAAGGGTATCGTCAGCGCGGTAATGATCAGCGGACTAAGATTACGATTACGCTAGAAGAAGCATTTCACGGCGCCTCTAAAACCATACAGCTACAATCACCAGTCATTGATGCAGCCGGCCAAATTCGTGAAAGCATGCGGACGTTAAAAGTAACCATCCCCGTGGGTGCGACAGAAGGTCAGCAATTACGATTGACAGGCCAAGGTGGTCCAGGTGTAGGAGGGGAGTCTGCGGGCGATCTTTATTTGGAAATAGATATACAGCCGCATCCACTATTCACCCTACAAGAACGCGATATTTATTTAACACTCCCCGTCACACCCTGGGAGGCTGCATTGGGTGCTGATATTAAAGTGCCGACCTTGGGCGGCCCCGTTGGTTTAAAGCTGGCACCGGGATCTCAGGCGGGTCAAAAGCTGCGTTTAAAAGGTCGGGGCATGCCAGGTAAGCCGACAACTGGCGATCAATATGCCATTTTACAAGTGTTAATTCCTTCTGCACAAACGGATGAGCAGAAGAAACTTTACGAGAAAATGGCGGAGATCATGCCATTTAATCCACGCCAGCACTGGCAGGCATAGATAGAGGGAACTATGGCTAAGCAAGAAATCGTTATTATGACGGATTATTCTGACGAATCACTCTTATCTTTAACGGATGTCTGTCGGATTTGCAGTATTACGCCTGCTGCCATTAATCAATTGGCAGCGTACGACATCATTCAGCTGAATGAGGATTGTTGTTTTAATCTTGAGCATTTGTCGCGCATACAGCAATCCCTACGTTTGCAGAGAGATTTAGAAGTGAATTTGGCAGGTGTCGCTATTATATTAAATTTGATGGATGACATGCGAAAATTGGAAATGACAATCAATCTGTATAAAAAGCACTACTAATAAGGTGACTTTAAGGTAAGCTAGGTATTCTTCCCGTTAAGATAATAATAATTGTTTGTTTGGGGTAAGAATATGTTGTCCAATCGCAGTGTCAGTGTTAACACTATTTCTGAGATCATTTCGTTATTAACGGCAGATGTGGTTAGAGAAGAAAATAACTTTATTCGCGGCTCGAAATATAAAGATGCTGTAAAGGCATTGAGCACAAGATTACACACCTTTCTCGGACAAATTTTCATCAGCAGCAATCCCTCCAATGTCATAGATGATTATTATCAAAAAGGTAATATCGGCCTATCTGGTGAAGCAAAACATTTCAGTCAGAGTATCGATGTATTACGTGTGGTTGTGATTCAAGAGATCTTAAAAAGTAAAGACAAGAATCAAGTCTATCATCGCTGGGTGAATGTATTAAGACACAGTAATCTTGATAAAAATTATGCGGCTCTTATATCAATTTCAAGCGCATTGTCGTTTTTGCAAAGACGTGGTTTTGAGCATCTGAAGTTGGCAATTAAAGAAGATGATAGTGGTATTATTGATGCCATTAGCCGTTTGCTTGCAAGTCCATCAGCAATGATGAAAGAATTTAATTCTGAGGTTCCTCTCATTCCTAATATGCCCGCTCTTTTAGGTGTGGTAGATAAATTGAAGGAGAATATTTCAGGGGCTGACTCTCTGGAAGTAGAAGAGGCGAAAGTAGAGGTTGAGAAGGATTTAAAAAGAATAAAGCGTCGTCTAATGAAACTGGTAACATTAGAGCGTATAAAGTTTCAATTGCAGGGAAGTGAATTGTCTGGCAGTGATGAAGCTATCATTGGTCTGCTTAAAACGCGGATTGACTCAGAAAGCCTAGATGAATATTATTCTACTTTTGATTTTAAGCACTCAATGAAGCAATTTGCAGCAGATACTGTGCAGGCTTCTTCATCCGCGCCTAATGTTGTTGAGCGGCCAGGTGTGCCTCACACGGTAGTTGTTAGGAGAGCTAAAACAAGTGGAGCACTTACACTTAGGGTTGATGCAAAAACTAGCGTAGCAGCGACTTCTTCTTCGCACTCTAAAGGCAGTACCACTAGCAAGTTAAAAATGGCATTGTCTAATGAGTTTGCACTAGCTGAGCCATCTAGAGCGGAAGTGCATACTGCTTCTTCGCTGCCTACTGATTTAAATCCCTTAGCAATGCCAATGCCTGCGAGGAAACCAAAACCGTATAAAGCCAAAACAAGAGATAAGTTTGATCCTGACGAGCTAGGGGTGTCTCCTCGACGATCTAAAAGTGCTGTGGGCCGTAAACCAAAGTTAACCTCATCATCAGCAGAAATAGTAATAACAATAGCAGAAGTGCAATCGCAATCGGCTTCTTCGCTGCCGACGACTGGGGGAGTGCTGGTGGGCAATGCTTCGCCTGTGAAAATACGCAGGCCACGTAAAAGTAGTGCACCTGATAAACCTGGCCTTCCAAAAGTAGCTAAGAAAAATAAAAATAAAGGTACATTGGATCGAAGTGCATCGGTTGCTAATCTTAAGCCTGTCGTACCCACTTTAAATCTAAGTACTTTAGGTCAAAGTGAGGCAAGTAGTGCGCCTCAAGCAACGACGTCACTAGTAAGCTTGCCAGCAGAAAATTATCCTGAGATCCAAGAATCAAAAAAAGAAGCGACACCAACTTTTCCAAAGAGAAAGCGCGGGTTTGTCGCCATCCAGAAAGCAAAGATTGATAATGCTTGTCGGCAGGAACCAGTTGCAACAAGTTCTGCGACGGTATCATCTTCACCACGAGCAGAGTTAGTTAGACAACGAATTAATGCGCTAGTTAAGCAGGCAAAAAATAAAGAGGTAGCTGTTAGGCAGCGATCAAATACAGCAGCATATGCGACTTTATTTGCGGAGCCAGTAGTTTCTCACTTGAGAAGAAGGTCTTCTGAGGCTTCTTTGACTAAGCAATCTCCCGCTAAGAAGAAATAAAGGGTAGTCTTTGCGCGTAGTGTAGCCTGGATGGAGC
>JBAQCP010000184.1:0-2028 GCA_049294295.1 Gammaproteobacteria bacterium
GGCTTTTCGTGAATGTTAGCAAAGAGCCCCGGCAAAAGATTTGCCGGGCTACGCTACCCGCAATGACGGCAGTTATTACCCTTCCCCCTCTGGAGGAACTACTGGAGAAAAACCAGGCTCGTGTATATAATTCCAGCCATCTAAAAGCTGATAGTTGTGGGGAAAGCGTACATGTGCGGTATTGTTGGAGCAGTAGCAAATCGACCAATTGCTAATTTATTGATCGAAGGTTTAAAACGACTAGAATACCGTGGTTATGATTCCTCAGGGATAGCGGTGGTTGATCAAGAGCATCAATTAAGCCGTACCCGCATGGTTGGCAAGGTCAGGGAATTAGAAAAGGCATTGCAAGCCCATCCTCTATTAGGTGGAACAGGCATTGCACATACTCGCTGGGCAACCCATGGTGTGCCTTCAGAAGAAAATGCTCATCCTTTTGTCTCTAACGATGAATTTGCGTTAGTACATAATGGTATTATTGAAAATTACGCCGTTCTCAAAGAAAAGCTGCAAGCAGCGGGCTATATTTTTAATTCAGAAACGGATACCGAAGTCGCCGTCCATTTGATTCATCAGCATTTCACCCAAACCCAAGATTTATTAGCAGCGGTTCGTGCCACCATCAAAGAATTACATGGTGCCTATGCATTAGGTATTATTTCCAAACGCGATCCAGGCCGCTTAATTGCTGTTCGACAAGGCAGCCCATTGGTTATCGGTAAAGGCCAGGGAGAAAATTTCTTAGCCTCCGATCCGTTAGCGTTATTATCTGTCACTAATGATTTTATGTATTTAGAAGATGACGATATTGCGGATATTACCTTAACCGGCATCAATATTTACGGCGCAGATAATCAGTTAGTAAATCGTGAAGTACATCATCTGGCTATTCAGCAAGAATCGTTTGAGCGCGGCCAATACCGTCACTACATGCAAAAAGAAATTATGGAACAGCCTGATGCAATTTCATCTTGTTTAGAAGGCCGTGTCGTTAAAGATCATATTCTCCCTGCCATTTTTGGTCCTAAAGCAGAAGCTATTTTTCCTAAAGTAGAACACGTGCAATTGATTGCATGCGGTACGAGTTATCATGCAGCGATGGTGGCTAGATATTGGATAGAATCATTAGTTGGTATTCCTTGTTCAGTAGAAGTGGCCAGTGAATTTCGTTATCGCGCTATTGCAACGTCTAAAAACAGTTTATACGTTACCTTATCTCAATCTGGTGAAACAGCTGATACATTAGCAGCCTTACGCATGGCTAAAAAAATGAGTTATCTCAGCACGCTTGCTATTTGCAACGTGCCAGGCAGCTCTATGACGCGCGAAGCAGATTTACATTTCTTAACAAGGGCGGGTGTTGAAATTGGGGTGGCGTCTACTAAAGCGTTTGTCACACAATTAACGTCTTTATTTATGTTGGCTTTATCTTTGCGCCGGAGTTCTAATGCTTGCGCAAAAGATGCTGTATTAGACAGCGAGCTTACTCATCAGTTATTACATTTACCTGCTGCAATCGAAAGCGTGTTACAGCAAGATAATGCGATTGCAAATTGGGCAACTGAATTTACAAAGAAAGAACATGCCTTGTTCTTAGGCCGCGGTACGCTTTATCCAATTGCCTTGGAAGGTGCACTGAAGATGAAAGAAATTTCTTATATTCATGCAGAAGGTTATCCATCGGGTGAATTAAAGCATGGCCCCCTCGCATTAGTGGATGCGAACATGCCAGTGATTGCAACGGCACCTAATGATGCGTTATTAGAAAAAACGTTATCAAACTTGCAGGAAGTTCAAGCACGTTCAGGCGAGTTATTTATTTTGACCGATCAAGCGGAATTATTTAAGCAAGCGGCTTTTGCTGCAGCGCATGTGATTCAGATGCCTAGCATGCATCCATTATTGACGCCTATTTTGTATACGATTCCATTACAGATGTTGGCTTATCATGTGGCGGTATTGAAAGGGACAGACGTTGATCAACCCAGAAATTTAGCGAAGTCGGTGACAGTCGAGTAAGTGTAGCCC
>JBAQCP010000185.1:0-4549 GCA_049294295.1 Gammaproteobacteria bacterium
AAACCCGGATTTCGCTACGCTCCATCCAGGCTACACGCAGCAATATTACGGAGCAAAAGAACTTTGTGCCTGCTTATCATCTTCCATACTGTCTTCTAGCGAAGCAGAAAAACTTTGCATTTCAGTGCTTTTCGTATCTTTAATTAATATAGAGCCCAATGTTTGCAACGCCTGCCCATCACCTGCTATGCAGTCATCTAGCAAAGTTGACATCAATTTAGTAATAGTTATAAATATTCCATTATCTAGATTATTTTGTTGCTGTTGTATAACACATTCTGTCAGCGCATCTCTTACAGCGTAAAAGGTACAATTATACTTATCCGCCAAGGCCGCCACACTTAAACAGTCTTTAACCTTTAAAGCTAAGGCATTCAAATCACTTGCATGACCTTTAATACAGCCATCTAACAAACTATTTTTTAAAATGTCGATATCTGTTAAGACACAGGTGTGATCTATGGTCGGAATTAAATACTGGCGGTCTCGAGCACAGAGCTCAATTGCATATCTTAAGACATCAACACTACATTGATGTTTATAGGCTAACACCGCGCGCATAATATATTTTTTGTAATCAGAGCTAGATGCTAATGAACCTTTTTCATTACGCAAACCTTCAAGAATAACATCGAACGCATAACCAACACGCTCTGCTTCCTCTAAATAAGTCTTTGCAACATTAAGCCCTTTCGCTTTATACAAATTACACCAGCTTATCAACGGGTTTTCATTGAGAAACTCTTTGACGGGATTGCTATTTGCTTTTCTTTGATAAGCCCAAGTTGCTTCCTGAAGGTATTCTTTAAGCTCTCGTTTTGTTTTTTCTTTTTGATCTGCTCTAAACATAATTAATACCCTAATAAATTTATTATTATCTTAAAATATAATTTCTCAAATGGATGTTATTGCGAATGCCGAGCCTTTAGATAGCTGAGATGCCAACTTTCGTTGGCACAACAACACAGCGCTTTAGCATTAAAGTTCAAATATATGTCTGCCTTTGCTTTCTGGCATTTTTTCTGGGAAGTATTTTTCCACCATCTTTACTGGTAACGCTTTTAACAAGCGGACAGTTAATTCTGCATTAAATAGATGGCTATTCTTTGGTGGCAATCCACCATAGTGATTAACACCCTTTAATTGCAGTCTCATTGCTTTATCAGCTTCAGCTTGAATAGCACTCCGTACATCACTCACTGACTGTAGATTATAATAAGCTAAAAGCCCTAACCTTAATTCTTTAGCATATTTTGAGCTATCAGCAAGAACGGACGAACTAGAAAATAAGTCCTCACACAACTTGTTAACAACTTCCTGCTCATCATCTATCTTTTCTAAGCTAATACAATATGTCTCAGCTCGTTTACGGCCTAGTTCACCGGTTAGATGATTGATGGGGGTAGAAAAAATAGAAATATCGCTAAGGAATGTAATGACGGGTGTTACTAAATTTGCTTCAGGTTCTGGATTAATGCTTTTTTTATAATTATCAGTCTGCTGTCTTAGTATTTCTGTCAAACCGGGCATGGCAGATCCTCGCATCTTTTTTATAATTAAGGAGTGAAACCATGCACGATGTTAGCACAATTGAGTTAAATTTAAACTCTTGTATTTTTTATGATGAAACAATATACTGGTGGTTTTTACGTGACCACCCTCTAATCTTACAATTTTGCTCGTGGCAAACTTACTGGTTTTTCTTCTTTATTATCATTAGCTAATGGCTTCTTAAAAAACCGTTCTATCGCTAAGCTGTGGGTTTTTTCGCTCTTATTATCAATTGATAAGGGCTTAAGAAACCGCTCTATCGCTAAGGTGAGGGTTTTTTCTAGCGGCGTATTCTCTCGATGCAGAGCTGGCACCAAACAATCCTGGCTTAGTTTTACTAACAAATCTTTTTGATCCAATCCTTTAATCGTATCAAGAAACGCAGCTGCATTGACAAGCTCAAACGTTTTTTGTATCAAGCTCATAGGGCTGGTTAAAATCTGCTGAGTAAATGCTTTTACGTCATCAAGCACCATCCGCCCTAACTCATTTTTTTTATCCAATTCTTGGTAACGGGCTTTTAAGGATTCATCTAGAATATGCATAATAGCTGAGAAACGAAGATTTTCTGTAATTTGTGAGAAAATGGGTGGTTTATATAATTTATTAGTTTTTTTATTTTTTTTAAAATCAGGCACTTGGAACCTCGTTTTATAATTTTGCTCTTAATATTGTTATAGGACGAATAGAAATCATAGCCGCATCTATCCATTCTTGCTGAACCTGACGATTTGAATGCCACATTTCACGATAAACATTCCACTGACAAGGGTCTGCCGCTTGAGCATATCGTTGGTGGTAGATTTCTAGTACTTGTTTTTGAAACTCCGCAGCATCATAAAGCTTTAGATGCTTTGCAAATACCAGATCAAGACTGGCATGCAAAGAATCAACAATGGGATTTTTAACCCTTTCTCGCTGAATTCGCTCCCATAAAGGCGCTGCAACTTCCGAGGCAGGATATTGATTAATAAATTGAATGTAGTCTATAGCCAGCTCAATACCTTTACTTTTCTCTTCTTCAGAAAAATGGACCTCTTCTGCCGTCAAACCATGCTTTAAATAGGTCGAAAAACCTGAGATATATTGATTTAGTGCCACTATTAACTGTGTTTTGAAATCATCTGCCGCAAACATAGTCATTGAAAAAGGATACATTAAACGCCTCCAAGGAACGGGGCAAATACTACTTTTTAGTAGATAAAAACACAAAGTATTTTTTTTAGGTATACTAGACAACTTTTTTCATTTATAGAAGAGCACCAATGCTTAAACATTTATTTGCCTATATCCAATACTTGTTACCCCAACATTTGATCAGCTGCGGTGCGGGCGCCCTTGCCAACTCTAAAAATTTGACCATCAAAAATAATTTTATAAAAAAATTCATACGCTTATATAAAATCGACATGAAAGAAGCTGTGATAGAAAACCCAGAAGATTATGCAAGCTTCAATGAATTTTTTATCCGTTATTTAAAACCAGCATTACGCGTCATCGACCCAGCAAAAGATGCCATCGTCAGCCCCGCTGATGGGAAAATTGCAGAAGCCGGAAAGATTAACCAGCAATTATTGTTGCAAGCTAAAGGTCAATACTTTGATTTAAAAGGCTTATTAGGTAACGACACCGCATTAGCCCAGCAATTTGAAAATGGGCAGTTTGCAACCGTTTACTTAGCACCCAATAATTATCACCGTGTGCATATGCCTATTAGCGGCAAGCTAATCAAAACTATTTATATTCCGGGCAAACTCTTTTCAGTGAATCGGATTACCTCTGACCTCATTCCACAGCTTTATAGCCGTAATGAACGTTTTGTGGCTATTTTCGAAACGGCAATTGGCCCAGTAGCAGTGATTCTCGTCGGCGCCATGATTGTAGGTAGTATACAGACGGTCTGGATGCAAGAACCGATCAGAGCAAACCAAATAGTGACGGATACGCCAAGTGAGACGATTACCCTAGAAAAAGGGGCAGAACTTGGCCACTTTAAACTAGGCTCGACCGTCATTATGCTGTTTGGAAACAACCAAATGGAATGGCTGCCTAATGTACAAACTAACGCCAGCGTAAAATTTGGTCAGTCTTTGGGCAAAATTTTAAGCCTCTCTTAAGATTAGATCTATAAAATGCTTATAGCTGATCAATATCAATATAAGAATAGGTAACAAATACTGTGTTAAAGAAAATATCCTTACATGCAATTACGGTCGCCGCCATGATGGCGTTGTTCTTCTGCGCCTGCTACTTATTACTTAACAATCAGTTAAGTAGCTCTATTTATTCCATTATTTCCTCGTCGCACAGCTCACTCGCGGCACATTTATTGGTTTTGGGATTGTTGCCTATTTATATCGCTGCCGTTATCTTTGGCAGCGCTGTGCTTGCCCTATATATAGGCCCTAACCTCCAACAATTTCTATTTAGAACGATGAAATGTAAAAATGACTAAAATACCACTGCAAACCGTGTAAGCCTTTAACCATCATTCATGTAAGCCTTAAGCTAGACTTTCACACCCCTCACCCCACCATCTTGCTGAAAGAACACCATAAACACGGCATTCCTCACTAGCCCTATCCCTTTGAGTCAAATAAAAGGATTGAGTATGTTTGAGCCGATTTGCTAATCTAGAAATTGTTCAGGGATGATTTTAGGATACGCATCAAGGATTTGATGCAGCATATTGGATGTGACTGCCATGGAAGAAAGGCAGAACGGGCTAGGATTGCCTGGGTAGGCAAAAAGGGGCGACTTAAGGATTAGGTCGCCCCTTTTCGTTTTTGTTCGCTTTCAAACTTTCAAACTTTAGAGCTCCTCACCAGTGTGCCTGGGGCTGATTTGCCTTACCTTTTTTCGGCGCAGCTCATTAGCTAGTGTGTGCTCGCATCACCACGGCTCACGCTGGCCTACATCGCACCTGCTAAAATGGATATATCCTTGAGACCCTAATTTTTCTGGAAGTGAGCCTTCAAATCTTCGGGATTGGGTCAGC
>JBAQCP010000186.1:0-7320 GCA_049294295.1 Gammaproteobacteria bacterium
GCTCTTTACTAAAATTCACGAAAAGCCCTGGCAAAAGATTTGCCGGGCTACGCTATTGAGCTGTTACCAGCAAAATGGAGCAAGCTGTGACGGGTGGTTGGACATTGTTTTGTAGCGACTTCATTGCCAGGGTGGCAATGTAAGCGACATGGATGTCGCGCTCGGAGCGAAAAAACAATGTCCAATCACCCGTCACAGCTCGCGGGGCCCCCTAACTAATGTACCTCTTCGCATGCAAATCCAACTGCTGCAACAACTTCCCCCGCGTCCGCATCGTAATCTTCCCCTCATGCCACAATCTCGATATCGTATCCCGCTCAATCTCAACCACCTCAGACAACACCAACGTAATAGATCGCAGATGAAAAGGATCAGCATCCGATCTGCCCATCTCACTCAAAATACCCTCAATACGAATTTCCAACGCTTCATATTCTTTAATCTGAACTTCAATTTCTTCAAAAATATGAATATCTTCTTGGTTGCTGTTTTTATATGCATGCAGCCACGCTAAAACAGCTTTAGTCATCGCGCATTTAGCTTGCAGTTCATCTAAGCGGTCTTTTGTGTCTTCACGGCGACTAATTTTATCAAGCCCTATCTTTTTTAAAATCCAAGGCAATGTTAAACCTTGAACTAATAGTGTCGCCGTAATGACGCAGAATACGATAAAGATAATAAGTTCACGCAAGCTGGCGTTGTTGATTTGCATAGACAGGGGAGGAATGGTAAGTGCGGCTGCTAATGAAATGCCACCGCGCATACCAGACCAGGAAATAACAAATGGAAATTGCCAAGGAACAGATTTTTTTCGTTTAGCTGACGGCGTAAATAAATCTGATAAATAAGTTGCGGGATATACCCAAATAAATCGGCCAATTAAAACGGTTAATGTAATGCTGCCACTGTAAATAATTAATTGTTGTGTAGGAATGCTCGCGATATTTTCTAAAATTAATCTAAGATCTAATCCAATTAATAAAAATAAAATACTAGAGACAATAAAGCCTATTGTTTCCCATACAGAAAGCCAAAGTAATCTGGCGCCTGGCATGAGTCGATCTAGATAAAAATGGCCAATAACTAGACCTGTCACAACAGTGGCTAATACGCCACTACCGCCTAATTTAACAGCAGGCAAGTAAGCGATAAAGGGCGTTAAAATAGATAACAACATTTGAGACATCGAGTCATTTATTCTTAATCTTATTTGGCCAATCAGATGGCCTAGTATCAAGCCATAAAGGGTTTCACAAATAACAATCGTCAAAAAAGTTGAAAAAGCCCCAACGATGGAAAGCTGATGAGAAACGACTGCAATCACAGCGAGGCGAAATAAAATAAGCGCTGTTGCATCGTTTAGTAGGCTTTCGCCGGCTAACACGGTCATTAGTCGTTGCGGGATTTTCACCTTTTCTGCAATGGAGAAAATAGCCACAACATCCGGCGGTGCAACGACTGCCCCTAATACAAAGGCCAACGGCCAGCTTAAATTAGGGATGACGGTATGGGCAACTATGGCTACTAATACAGTAATAAAAATCACATGCCCCACTGATAGAAGGGCTATTGGCCTAATATTGAGCTTCACGTCAGGCCAGGAAGTATAGGTGCTTGCATGGTATATCAATAGAGGGAGGAATATATTAAAAACAAGCTTAGGGTCTAATCTTACGACTGGGAATGTAGGAATGAAGCTTAAGAGCATACCTGTAATGACTAACAATAAAGGGCTGGGGACGGGTAGGTTCCTTCCTAAAAGGGAAACTCCCACGATAATCCCTAGTAAAATGATATATATTTCAAATTCGCTCATATTGTCATAGATCCTTCTATTTTCAATAGGTTATATCTTAGAGCCCTGTTGACATGATAACCCAATCGAGCAAACGATGAATTATTTTTTCTTGGCCAAAAACAGGTACATGGTCGGTACAATAAACAGCGTAAAACACGTTCCTATCGTCATCCCTGCTGCAATGACTAAACCAATATCATAACGGCTCTTAGCGCCAGCTCCCGTTGCTATGATCAGCGGTACTACCCCCAGCACCATCGCAACAGTCGTCATCAAGATAGGCCGCAAGCGTAGCGTGGCAGATTTCATAATAGCATCCTGAATGCTTAATCCCTCCTCTTCTCGCAATTGATTGGCAAATTCTACTAATAAAATACCATGTTTACTAATGAGACCAATTAGGGTAATTAATCCTATCCCTGTATAAATATTTAATTTAGCAAAACCTAAATGCAGTGGTAATAACGCGCCAATAATTGACAAAGGAACACTGATTAAAATGATCAATGGATCACGGAAGCTTTCAAATTGCGCGGATAACACCAAGTAAATGATGATTAATGCAAAGAAGAAAGTGTAAATCATCGTGCTGCCTTCTTGCACGACTTGCCTTGATTGACCGGCAAAGTCATAGCTAAATCCTGCTGGAAATATTTTATTAGCTTCTGTTTGCAAAAAGTTTAAGCCATCAGGAATTGATTTTCCTGGCATCATCATGCCTGAGAGCGTTGCTGAATTAAGCTGCTGGAAATGATAAAGCTCATTGGCTTGGGTTTTGACTGATAAATCAATTACACTAGACAGTGGGACAGAATCACCCGCATTAGTAGAAATATAGTAATTATTAAGATCATCAGGATTGAAGCGCTTTTCGTCAGATACTTGGGGAATCACTTGATAACTTTGCCCGTAAGCACTAAAGCGATTAGTGTAATTGCCACCTAGTAAGGTTGCTAAGGCGCTACCTATATTTTGCATGCTGATACCCATGCTAGCTGCTTTATTATTATCAATATTCACTTCTAGCATTGGTTTTTCAAATTTAAGATCAGTATCAGTATAAATAAACAAACCACTAGCCATGGCTGCCGCTTGGAGTTTTTTTAATATTTGATAGATCACGGTGTAGTCTTCAGTCGAGGTCACGACAAATTGTACCGGCATACCACCCGCATTGCCTGGTAAAGAGGGTAGGGGAAAAGCGACAGCACTAATACCTGCAATTTTAGATAGCTTAGGTTGTAAGCTACCAAGAACCGCTTCTTGCGATTTGCTGCGTTGTTCCCAAGGTTTTAAAATAAGACCTGCGATTGCTGTATTAACAGAACCCATACCATTAACAACAAAAAAGTCTTGGGTTTCAGGTATTGCTCGGAATACATTTGTTAGCTTATCTGTATATTTTTCAGTGTAATTTAAGTTGGCGTATTTCGGCGCATTCATCATTAAAAAGAGAATGCTTTGATCTTCATCGGGTGCTAACTCAGTCGGTGTTGTTACGGCGATGAGTAAACAGCCTATAAGCATAATGCCGGTAAAGACTGCAGTGATTTTACGTGCAGCAAGAACTGCAAATAATTTTTGCGAATAAAGGTACTTAAGCCGCTCAAAAACCCCATCAATATAAATAACAAAGCGCTGTTCCATCATGCTGCGGCTTAATATCTTAGAGCACATCATGGGGGAGAGCGTTAGTGCAATAATGCCGGACAGAATAACGGCAAATGATAACGTAAAAGCAAATTCTTTAAATAAAGCCCCTGTTAAGCCAGTCATGAATCCAATCGGTGCATATACCGCTGCAAGGGTGGTGGTCATGGAGATAATAGGACCTGTAATTTCAGACGCCCCTTTTAAAGCAGCATCATAAGGCGTAAGCCCTTCTTCGATATGTCGATAAATATTTTCGACAACAACAATGGCATCATCTACTACTAAGCCAATAGCGATCACCATCGCAAGTAATGTGAGTAAGTTGATAGAATAGCCCATCGCAAGCATTAATGAGCAAACACCAATTAAAGATAATGGAATGGTAATAACAGGAATGCTGACTGCTCGAGCGGCACCAATAAAAGCAAAAATAACTAAAATAACAATGATTGTTGCTTCAAAAATGCTATGGATGACTTCGTGAATGGAGCTTCTAATATATTCAGTACTATCGTATACAATTTTACTTTCCATAGACGGTGGATAGTTAATCGCAATTTGAGGTAGTAATGTTTTAACATCATCAATGACGGTTAATGGGTTGGCTGTTGGGCTTGCTTTAATCGCAACAAATACACCATTTAAACCATTAAATTTAACGGATGATTGATAGCTTTCAGAGCCTAGTTCAACCGTTGCAATATCTTGTAAGCGGACTAAGGTATTATTTTCGCCCTTAATCAGGATTTGTTTAAACTGTTCCGGGCTTTCTAAGCTAGTTTTAGCGCTAATATTAAATAAAACTAAATTGCCTTTCGTTTGACCGGCTGCTGTTTGAAAGTTCTCTTTTTGCAATGAGCTTGCAACATCGGTTGCTGAAATATGCAAGGCAGCCATTTTGTCAGTATCAAGCCAAACACGCATGGCATAGGTTTGCCCGCCTAGGATTTCCGCTAATGCGACACCTGCAACGGTTTGAATTTTTGGTTGAACCACGCGAGAGAGGTAATCAGTAATTTGTTCAGTAGACATCTTGGGGCTGCTATAACTAATATACATCAGCGCCATTTGACTGCCAGATGATTTTTGAATAACTGGCTGATTACTCTCGCGAGGCAATTGATTGCTGACTTGCGATACCTTAGACATGATATCTGTCATCGCAATATTAGGATTATAATTTAAACGAATATAAGCCGTGATGGTGCTTAACCCATCTACGCTTTGTGATGTTAAATAATCAATTCCGTCAGCGCTCGCTACTGATTTTTCAATCGGGCTGGTAATGAAACCTTGGATTAAATCAGCACTAGCACCAGGATAAGCAGTGCTAATCGTAATGACACTATTATCCATCTTGGGAAACTGGCGTAACTCTAGCGAAGAAAGTGCTCGCAAACCAAATAGTAAAATCACTAAACTGACAACGCAGGCTAAAACGGGGCGTTTAATAAATAAAGCTGTGAAATTCATGATTATAATTCTACGCTGTTGTCGATAATGATATGGGTACCATTTTGTAATTTAAGTTGACCGGATGTCACAATTTGATCGCCGAGTTTTAAACCGTCAGAAATCGCGACAACGTTGTCGCGACGTTCACCCACTTTGACATAAGCTCTGTAAGCTTTCAGTAAGGGCTTGTTCTTATTTTTACTTTCATTTTTGATTAAAAATACATAGTCACCGCTTAGGCTATAAGACACAGCTGTTTGTGGAACAACAATGGTATCTTTTTTATCTTTCAGCCAGATTTTCACCAAGCCATACATGCCAGGGTAAAGTGATAATTTTTCGTTAGGGATCGTGGCCTGAATTTGAATATTTCTGGTCGTTTGATCGACCTTGGAGTTGATGGCGGTGATGGTGCCTGCCATGACTTTATCTTTTTTAACATTCGCTGATATTTCTATTTTTTGTCCGGGATAAAGATCGGCAAGATATTGTTCTGGCAAACTGAAATTAACATACAGCGGACTTAATGCCTGCAAGCTAATCATATTGGTGCCAGCTGGTACATATTGGCCTAAATCAACTTGTCTAATACCTAGCTTGCCATCAAAGGGTGCTGTAATCGTTTTTTGTTGAATTTGTGCTTGTGCAGACTCAACACCTGCTTCAGCCTGTAATAATTCTGCTTGGCGTGTATCTAAAGCAGATTGTGATGAAACGTGTTTATCAAATAACGTTTTTTCACGTTCGTAACTCATTTTGGCTAATTCTAATTTTGCTTGATAGCTTTTTAAGGAGGCTGCTTCCAGATTGGTACGCATACTGATAATCACGTCACCTTTTTTAACCTGTTGGCCTGAGACAAAATGAATATCTTGAATAATGCCTGGCACTTCCGTGGAAAGATCTGCCCCGTTAACAGCGTGCAGTGTTCCAACCGAATTAATAAACGATTGCCAGGTTTGTGTTTTAGCATAGGTTGCTGAGATAGTCACAGGTGGTGGGGTGTATTGAGACATAAAGGCAACAAAAAAAGCTTTTTTGATACCATACCAGCCAAAAACAATAACAAAGAATATAGCAACGTACTTTAACATCTTATTCATGATTTATTCTCATTGTCGAATAGGGCGGTATTCTAGCATCCATTAACCCGTTGCTGTCGATTAAATTGTGTTGAAATTCGTGGTCAAAATATAGTCTATGCGGTGAATAGATGACATATTCACCGCAAATAATGCGGAGAATATTACCCTATTGCGGTGAATATGTGTTATAATCTCCTTAAAATATGCGGAGAATAATGTGGGTAAGTATATATATCAACATAAAAACTGGCCTAACTTTGTCTGGGATGCCCTCAAGTTATCACCTCTTTTGATTGAGGTAAGATCGCTGCAAGCTCGTTTGTTGGGGCGTATGGATATCTTAGGATTCCAACTCCGCCAGGAGGCGAGCTTGCAAGTATTAACCCAAGATGTCGTTAAAACCAGTGAGATTGAAGGGGAACGATTCGATACCGAGCAGGTGAGATCCTCTATTGCAAAGCGATTAGGCATTGAGACTGGCGCTGCCTTACCTGCGGATAGACATGTTGATGGTATTGTAGAAATGCTGTTAGACGCTACCCAAGAATTCCAGCAACCGCTGACAGAAGAGCGTTTGTTTAGCTGGCATGCTGTTTTGTTTCCGACGGGTAGAAGTGGGTTCCGGCGTATTGTTGTTGGAGAGTGGCGGACAAAAGAAAGCGGGCCTATGCGAGTCTTATCAGGGCCATTTGGCCGCGAAAAAATACATTTCGAAGCGCCAGACGCTTCTGATTTGAAAAAAGAAATGACTGTTTTTATAAAATGGTTTAATACTGAATTACAGGATGTTGATCCTGTTATAAAAGCAGGCATTGCACATTTTTGGTTTGTGACTATCCATCCTTTTGAGGATGGCGATGGTCGTATTGCACGTGCTATTGCGGATATGCAATTAGCACGGTCTGAGAAATGCGATCAGCGTTTTTATAGTATGTCATCGCAAATTCAGCAAGAGCGTCATGCATATTACGATGTGTTAGAGGCTTGTCAGCAGGATGGATTGGATATCACGGTTTGGCTTGAATGGTTTTTAAATTGTTTAAAACGAGCAATTGTTGCATCAGACAGTTTGTTGCAGAAAGTATTAACTAAAGCACAATTCTGGACTCAGTATAAGCAAGACATTTTTAATCCTAGGCAGCATGAGATTATTAATCTTTTGTTGGATGATTTTTATGGGAAGCTAACTTCATCTAAGTGGGCAAAGATAACGAAGTGTTCGCAAGATACGGCGCTTAGAGATATTAATAATTTGTTAGAGCGCGGTATTTTGGTGAAAGAAGAGGGTGGGGGTCGGAGTACGAGTTATCATTTAAAATAGTGTAGCCC
>JBAQCP010000187.1:0-16733 GCA_049294295.1 Gammaproteobacteria bacterium
GGGTTGTGGGGATGTTAAAGCTAATCTAATTGCTTCTTCTTTGAACGACTTGTCATACTTACTCATTGTGACACCTCTTTTGATTAATTATATCAAATTTGGTGTCTACGGAACCTAGGTCAGATCAGTTACTTATAAATAAGGTCTGGCCTCATATACCATTCAACATAGTTATGCACGAAAATGATAAAATAGAAGAATAAGTGAGTATTAAAGAGGTTTTATGAAACCAATAATATTATTAATAATTTTCTTCTTTAATTTTTTTTTAATCCCGACTGCAAATGCATATAGTGGTGAAGAACTTCTTGAGGATTGTAAAAAAAGTGTAGAATGGGTTGATGGAGCCTCTCCAAACAATTCGAATTACACGATGGGCATCAATACTAGCCTCACAAGATGTAGCTCATATATTAGAGGTATGATAGACATGCAAACAACATATTCATATGCGTTTGAGTATTCCTCTAAAGGATCACAGAGCAACGACGAATATAAAAAGTATTATATATTTTGCATCCCTAGTGGGGTTAATATTTTGCAAGTTACTAGAGTCTTGATTAAATCACTCGAAAGCACACCTGAACTATTACATGCCAATGCAAGCACCCTAGCCTCTCTGGCATTAATAAAAGCATTTCCTTGCGAAAAATCTGATGAAAACCATCCTGATAAATTTACTCCACAAACCTTAAATAAGGAACACCCCTCACCCTAAAATTCTCATATCTACGCTCATATCATTTGACTAAAATCTTATTATTTTTTCTGGCCTGATATTTACAAACTGTCGGGCCGACTTAGCCAGTAAAAAATTTATCAATCAAACCTTCTATAACTAAACCTTCGCTATTGGGCTCTCCATCACCCCCAATACCACTGCATTGAAATTGCTCGACAATATTTTCATTAATCTCATCAGCAACATCATCATTTAATGTTATGCAATAAATTCCTCTAGATTCTTCGCAAACTTCATTTACAATTTTTTTAGCTTCTTCAGAAATAAATTTATTATTAATCAATAAATCATATTCAAATTTTTTTAGCTTTATAATCATATAGCTCTCTAAAAATATAACTATAACGATCCATCAATCAGAGATAATTTTTACAATTTCGTAAAATTCACACTTATTATCAACCATTATATTTTACTGTTTTTAAAAAAATAAAGGCTGGAGTTTGAATAAACTTTTTCAATCTCATTATTTTCTATTAATCTATTAAACTCACTCTCTAAATCATCCTTACTCAAATACCCTGATAAATCTTCACGCTGACTTAAATATTGTTTTAATCGCCATAAGTCAAATCCATCAAATCTTGAACCAGGCCCAAAATCAAAATCTACCTCTCTATGAGGAAAGTACACACAACAACCAACACCATGCAATTCATACTCAACCTTGTCTGTAACACTTCCTGATTTAGGTATAGAACCTTCATGCCAAGCACGAAGCACATCTTCTCTTTGATATTTATCTTTAAAAAGTTTCATAAAAATCTGGATATCATCCAAATAATCATTTATCAAATTTACAATATTTTTTTCGCTCATCTCATAGACCTCAACTTATCTCTACCTACAAACAAAGAATCATGGATAATTTCTTCAATAGCTTTATAGTTAGTATGATGGTTAGCAATATCAGTTACAACGTTAATTTTAACTGGAGTATTTGTTGCTTTTGCAGCAGCGGCTCTATGATGACCATCAATGATATACATACTCCCATGCTCATCCACAACCACGTCAATCGGAGGTCCATTATAGCCACTAGCTCTCATATCACTCGCTATTTCTGCAACCCTTTTAGATGAGCTCCTGCCAGATAAAGCTTCCGTTCTTACAAGAGAATTAACACTAACAGAAGAGCTACTTTTTGCCTTCTTTATAGAACTCAATCCTTTTGCTAAAGTCTCTGCTTTAGATAATATTGCTTTCCCTAAATTACTTGACCTAAAAATTGAAAGCGGAGCACCGCGGTTAAATCCTCTAAGCGGCGCTACTACCATCGTAGCATCTAAAATAGCACCAGATACAGCTTCACTTTTCTGTCGGATAGTGCCTTCTATTAAGGCTTTCCCTTTATTATACCTATAGTCATCAATAGCTTTTTTAGAAGCAGAGGCTGTCGCAAATACTCTTGCTTTTGATTCTCCATGCCTATCTAACCCATGCATCACTTTCCAAGTATCTATGCTTTGCAACGCAGAACTTTGGACAATTTCAGGCAAATGAGCAAGCGTTCCTATTGCACCCTTTGCCACTTTAATCACACTATCATGCATACCAGCATCCACTTGCATAGCGACATCAAGCGCTTCCATCAATCGACCTTTCTTAACTAATTGGGTTTTAATTTTTGCAGTCGAATGCGTAGATTGATGCTGCTCTGCATTACCAACTTTTGATCCATGAGATGATAACGAACTAGAAGCAAAGCTTTTCAACTCATGATGTTGCGTCTTTGCGTGATCCCGGGTCGCATGATAATCCTGCTTCTTCCCAACCCCATGATCCAAGCCATCATCCCCTGCGGACTGAAGTCCATCATTAGCCATCGACCCCAACGCCTGACCTGCTAATGACTCAACATTCACCGGCACATGATGCAACTTCATCCCTAAATAATCACTCGCAATGCTCTTCGCTCCAGCAGATGCCGCGTTCATCACCCGTCCTGTCATTGTATTACGATATGCTACAGATTGATGCGTATTCGCGCCTAATGCTTCATCAATCTTCCCACCTATCGCCAATGCAGTCATCTGTGTCATGACTGCTTGAACATCAAATTGCTTTCTTAAACCCATAGCCATTTCTGTCAATTGAACTGACACCGCAACCATACCTGTCTTCACGACTACCTTCGCTTGCTGTGCCAATGACTGACCTGCTTGATACCCTCCAACATGGAACCCTTTACTCAAACCAGCCGTGGCTGCCATTTCAAATGATTCAGACATCGAGAAATGCTCTTGAATACCCGTTGCAATTGCTACTCCTTGCGCAGCTGCATCTAATAATCCTGCACTTACACCTACAATGAGCGCTTCACCCAACCCACCACCAACTACACCCAATACGCCCATCAACGGTCCCACCAAATACGGAAGACAAGCCAGCGCAATAGCAACCACAATAATCTTCACGACATCCTTCCACCATTGATGATGCGATTTCGATTTAGGTGGCGGAATGGTCGGACTCGTTAAATATGGCAGCAAGCTACCCTGTATCACACTCATGAATTGATGATACGGATAACTATCCTCGCCTTTTAACGTATTCTGAATATAAGGCGGCAGGATCAATACGCTGCCAGCTGCTAGTGGTTGATGCACTAATAAATCATTCGCAATGGAGATCGCATCAGCAGCATCTCTACCATTACCAAAATATTGCTTAGCAATACTCGCAATCGATTGGCCTTCTTGCACAATGTGTACGCCGAAAGCAGGTAAGCTTGGCATTGCTGGATTGCCTAAATCATCTGGATTTACTTTATTGGCATCTGCTGGCGTGCGCTCTGTTTTGCCTAACATTTTTATCTCTTTAGGATAAACCATTCCTTTAAAACCAGGGTGCAGAGTTTTCGGGCCGCGATATTCTCTTATGGCAGCCAATAATTCTTGATTTGGTGTATGAATGAAATAATGTGAATCCTGAACCGGGACATGACGCTCTATTGGCGGCATAGTCGGGATGTTTATCCAATACGGCACTTCAGCCAATTTGTGCGTGCTTAAGACCATACCTGATTCAGTCGTATCATATACTCGGTGAGCATCTCGTTCACCTGTCCGCTCATCACCTGCATGACGCTTCGTACTCAAATGACCATGCGACGAATACATATCATAACCTTGCGCATCAGGCCCCACATGCCCTTGAAATTCACGATGGCCATTTGCCATATGCGGTAATTTTTCTTGGAAAGTAGCAACCGAAAGTTTAAATGTATCGGTTGTTATCTCACTCTTGTCACTAACATATCGGAATATCTGGATATTTGGCACCATATCAAATGGTAGATAACTAAATTCAGTGGTGGCTTTTTCATGTCCATTTTCTTTGGTAATACTACTCCACTGTCGATTAAGACCATCTGTTTTTACCTCTGACCATGTAGCATCCTTATTGGCATAAAATTCATCTTTATGTGTTATTAATCGATCAGGTCCTGGCGTGAAATACATTCTAACGGATAAACGCGCATTTTCAGTATAGCAAGCCTGGGCATTGGTATCGTAACGAATGCCAGTGCTTATCCATCCCCACGCTGTGCTAGACACTTCAACATTTCGCAATGGGCCGGCATACCCAAATCGACATCCTTTTCCTTGGATGATATCAATACCTGCTGGTGTGAATACGCCATCCGCTACGACTATTCGATCAGCGGCATTAAAATCATTATAACTTTGTGTCGTCACGGTGTGTGGACCATCTTGAGCTGTGGTCGTCATGGTATGTGTAATTACACATTTATTATCTACTGCATCATAATCGATGGTTTGCACATACAAGTACGCATTACCATCTGCTTTCAATCCAGTACAGGTATGCTTAATAGGCAAATTGTGCGCATTATATTCAGTCACAACGGAATATAAAACACGATCAGCGTTATTCGTAATAACATAAGATTGGATTAAGCCATTCGCATTGTAATTATAAAAATAATGCCTATCATTTGGAGTGTCATGCAATTCATATAGTAACCCATCACGTCTTATATAAATCATATCAAATCCACGGCCGGGCACTTGTGTGAATGATGTGACAGATGCATTAGGAATACATTCCACGCCATGTGAGCCTGTTAGTTTAATGGTAAATCGTCTAATTGGTTCATTGGCTGAATCATATTTCAATTCTTCAACATTACCACCTGCATCTGTTATAAATTGTGGAAAGCTAAAATAATCACGCACGGTGCTGACTGCTGTTCCGTTAGGTTGTGAAACGGATAGCGCCTTACCATTTCGATCAGGAATGATGCTGGTTAAACCACCCAATGGATTGTAGCGACCGATAATCACGCCTTGTGTATTGTGATTAATACGGTAAGTGTAACCATAACGATCCATTACTAAATTACGCTGGCCTTGCAAATCATAGCCAAATGCTTGTTTAAATTGATCGGGATGGGTTATTTCAATACATAAGTTTAATTTGTTACGTAGGTAGCTAGTAATACCACCGTTATGATGCGTGCGCTGATCAATAGCGCCAAAGATATTATGCCTTTCTTTAAACGTGAAGTTGCCATCACCTAAAACAGTGACGTACACCTGGCCTACTTCATCTCGCAAGTGAACTGTGGTGTGACCTTTTGCATCGCAAGTAGCAATTTCTTCGCCGTGAATATTACAACCGTGCTTAGAAATGAGCGATGCTTTTATCTTTTGCATTTTCGCATTAACGATATCATCGTCAGGTAAAATAGTTGCCGTTTCAAAACTTAATTGATTGGACTCGTGCTCGGTTTTATTACCTTTTGCATCAACCGTTGCTCTAACTTGCCAACGATCATGAATCTCTTGCGATGTTGGGAATACAGGACGAGTTCTAAACCAGGAAGGTGCTTTGTGCGCAACAAATCGGCCGCTTAAATCATATATTGTTTCTTGCCTGGTAAAACCATCAACTGGTGAAACTAATATGGCAGGAATTATACCCAAATCATAGACACTTAAGTCTTGGACAGGACTCGTGATCGACATCGTTTGCCGACCAGCTAAGTCATTTAAAAGTATCTTCTTCACACCATCACGGTTAGTTGACCAGATGCGGCCTGATGCATCACGCTTTAGATATACTGGCCATTTTTGATCACCGCCACCGAGGGCTTCAATTTCATTGAAGGCGTTATAGCGTTGTTCTTCTGCTTTTTCTAATACATTATTGCGATAAGTACGACGGCCCGTGAGTTTATCTTCATCATCATAATCTGTTGTTGTGTGATCCAATACGATGACGGGGTCATTTGCACTATTCCATACTACTTGTGGGTGGCATTCACGGGTTACTTGACGACCCGCGGTATAAGTGAATGCTTGTAACCTATTTATAGCGCTTTGCTTGAATGCAGGTAATCCGCACTGATCAAATTGGGTTAATGTTTCTTGATCATCTGCATGTGCAGGGGGTACCACTTTTTTAGTTGAATCTGTAGAAACTGCACAGCGCCTAGTTTTAACACGCTTGCCATGAGCATCTATGCCATGTTCGATGTAAGGGGTAACAGGTGTAACTTGACCTTCTGGTGTTCGTGTAGGTGCTACTTCACCAATGACATGACCCAATTCATTACGTACAAATTGTGTTTTACGTCCATTATTATCTTCTACTGTTTTTTGTTGTAAACGATCATAGCTGTATGATTTAACAGAATCAGCAACGACTGGTTGCATTTGATAGCTGCCATCTGGTTGCTTGATATTTTCATGGATAGCAATATCCTTTTGTCTTTCTTCTAATAAATTACCAGCTAAATCATGACGGAAATGATACACCCTATCTTTTTCTGCTGAACGTTTAACAGTTGCTAATAATTCACTTATTGTGGCATTAATATTTGGTTTAGCGGCTAATGCATTAGCAAATTCATGACGAGCTTTTAACTCACCAAAGGCATCTAGCTCATACCAAGTGACATATAAATCAGGGGAGACTTCTAATACCAAATGGCCGGAATGATCATGCCATTGATAAGTATCTGCTGTGACGCCAGGGCGAATAGTTTGCGCAATACAGCGTACTTGACCAAATACATTATGCCGTTCTGTTGTCAGTGGTTTAGACATACTAAACTGACCATCTGAATAGCAAGGCACAGCATCTTGGGATTGTTGCACTTCAGCATGATCTTCAACTAAGGTGTCTGCATGCTCAAAAACGGTGGTTCGATCTTCGGGACCAGCTACACAACTATCATGCATTACATAAAGTGGGATACCTGATTCACGATAATTTATCCAATTGATATTAGGAATTTTGGCATAATTGATAGTTTTAATAAGGCGACTGAAGGCATCGTAAGTATGCGCTTTAATTGCGCCCTTTCTATTGATCTCATGTGTGAGACGGCCTAGGGCATCGTATACATAGTAACAATAACGGTCTGCTTCATCCGACTCTGCAATCTTTTGACCGCGCGTGTTGTAGTAACGATTGGTTTCAATCGTCACTTTTTTAACTGCACGATTGGTTAAATGTGCTGATTGGGTAGGATCATCAATTTCAACGTTTTCTAACGTTGTGCCTACTAATTGATTTAATCCATTAAAGCGAGCTTTAAACTGACGTTGATCTTTTAATTGATGGGCAGACGTAACCGTTACTTGATTGCCGTTTGCATCTACTTCAATTTCCTTTACAACTGCGGTTCGTTTAGTGGAGGCAACTAATTTTCCATCTTTTAGATCCGTTTCTGTGATGGTTGTTTCAGGCGAAATTTTACGTGTGCATTGGTTGGCACGATTATATTTGTATGTCCAAGTATGTTGCTCTCGATTGGTATGGCTAAGTTGATTACCTAATGCGTCATAGGTAAATGATTCTTGGTTACCGAGTGCATCTGTTGAGGTCTTTAATCTACCTGCAGCATCATAGGCCATATTGATCACTGCATCAGTACCTTCTTTGACCTCCCATGCTGAGATATCACTTACCATATCTGCATAATTATCGCTTAATTGTCTCGTCTTGCTATGAAAGTAAACCTTCTTGGCTATCTTGCCATTCGCATCGAATACATGCCGTACGACACCGCCCATGGGATTAATTTCATGAGTGCAACGTCCTGCACCATCATAAATAAACCACTCACCCTTATCGCGCTCAGGGCGGTAAATGAAACCTGCTGTTAAATCAGCTAACTGGCTGGCATCTATCTTCAATAAATTCATTGCTGCAGGATAACGCTGGCCGTAAGTGATTTTAGCGATCACTTGCCCGACAGCATCGTAACGTGACTCTTCTATCTTACCTTGATGATCAATGCTAAAGCGTTCTCTGCCTGCTGCATCAAATACACGACGAGTAAATTGGTTTTTATCTGATTGCACATCAACCAATTGACTAATTGCCTTCAACGATAAATCTGCAGAGCCTGAGTAAGGAACCGGAGTATTATGTTGAATAGTAAGAATAGGATGGCCTGCTGCATCTCTGACGATTTCTTCTACATAAGCATGCTGAGTACGTGTATGCGGATCAAAAAATACATTTAACTTATAACGTTCGTGATGATTTTTATCAAAAACGAAATACTGAATGGCATCATCAACCGTTTTGTCATGACTCAATAACGCATCCATATCAACGTGATAGGCAACGGATTGATCTAAACGAGTAGTGTATACGCGCGTGCTGGTGATATTGCCTGCGGCATCATAAGACCATTCTAATAAGCGAGCGTACTTATCATCTATTTGCTCAACCGAAAATTGACGCTGGTTCAAAGCATTATAATGATATTTCTTGTAATGCCCTGCTGGGGTGTATTCTTTAATTAAACGATGCGCTTGATCATATTCTTTTTTGTGCTTAATAGACAATCCATCAGGGTCAATTACCTGCTCAACTAATTGTCCTTGTGCATCGTATATCATTTTTTCTTGATATTGATTGGGTTCTTGACTATTTCCTTTCTGAATTTGCTTCAATAAGCCATTTGCGTAATAGCTTCGTTCTTCTGTGATAGCCAATCCCTTGGGATCCAAGACAGATTGAATAAGCTGGCCTGCTCGATTGTATTCTTTCTCTGTCCGCACACCGGTTGGATCAATAACAGCTTTTTGTCTACCCTGACCATCAGTTTCAAATCCTGTGACTAACTTAAGATTATCTGCTTTTATAACTTGTTCAATTAAATGCAATCCCTGGTAGTGAAATGCAGTCTTAGCCCCATCGGCGTGAGTTTCTTTAACTACTCGACCGAGATAATCATGTTTAGTTTGGGTCACTCCACTAGCTTCAGTTTTATGCTGAATTATTTGGCCAGCTGCACTATGATCAAATAGTTCAACATGCCCTAATGGGTCTTGTATAGAAACTGTTTCGCCAAAAATATTTTTAGTTATTAATGTTTGAGTCAAATCAGGATGGATAATTGTAACGGTTAACGCTTGGTCATTATATTCATAGGTGGTGACATGACCATTGGCATCTGTTTCTGTTAATACACGATCATAGGCATCATAGGTTTTTTCAAGTGTTACGATTGCTTGGTTTAAACCCACCTCTTTACTAATCGATAATAATTGACCTGAAGCACTATGATTGTAGTGTTCGACAATACCTTCTTCATTTGTCATGGTAGTTTGCTTGCCAAGATAATGCTCATACTCACGTTTAACAGTAGCATAGACACCGGTTGGCTTGTGTTTTGTCTGTGTCGCAGTTTCTAAACCTTTAACATTATATTCATGAATAATGATTAAAGGTTCATCAAACACGGAAGGTTGCGTTTCCTGTTCACATTCGCCAAAAGCATTGTATTGATACGTTGAAGCACCCAGATCAGATGTTTGTTTAGCTTCTAAATGGCCGCGTGAATCGTAGATAAATTGAGTCTGGCTGTCTTTTTCAGATGAATGCAGCTGGCTTAGAAGATGGCTGACGGCTTTTGTTACCAAGCCACCTGTTAGCCCAGCTAATATTGCCGCAGGAATTTGATTAAGGTAGTGTCGCTCTTGCTCCACTTCACCAAATGCATTGTAGCTAGTTTCAATAATCGATCCATGATTATCAATTTTAATAATAGGACGATGATCGGCATCATAATAAAATAAACTCTGATTGCCGAGTGCATCGATAGCCTTAACTTTTAAGCCATGCATATAGATATATTGATCACTGTGTTTAGCAATTAACTCTCGGCGCTTGATTTTTTTATCTTCTGCAGTAATAGATGGGTTCCGATCTAGTTTTTTTAATTCTTCAGCGACTAATGGGTTTATTTCAGCAATTAAATGCCCTAGCTCATCATAAGATTGCTCATGGCCACGAACTTGGTCTGATGTTGCCGCAATACCAACTCTTGAATCTTGCTGATAAGTTGCTACTTGACGCCCCATGGCATCGTAAGTGAAAGTAGTTACTTGATAGTTAGGTCCACTGGTTTTAGATAACCGATCAAGGGCATCATATTCAAAATTGATATGTCTATCATTCTTTGAGATCTGTACAGTTGGCTGAGTTAATTGCTTAGCATTTGGATCTAGCTTAATAGGTGTCTCATAACGAATTGAGCTCGATTTTTTCCCATTAGGATAATAAGAATAAGCCGTGACGTAGCCTTCTACATCCACCTCAGAAATAATTTGATCTAAATTATTGTAAACGTAGCGATGTTTTGCCAATTCTTGAGGAATGATATTGGGTGACTGCCAAGCTATTACCATATCTGGCTTTAATGCGGCACTCTTCTCAATTAAACGAGAAGCTGCATCGTGTTTAAAATAAGTAAAATATCCAGCTGCATCTTGTTCAGCTACTTTTAATTGATCTTTATCGTAATGAGTAATATGGATTCTAGCATTCTGTCTATCCGGATCACGGGATAAATCCAGACCTGACACTAAGTTAGATAATTCCTGATCACTCAAGGCAGCAGAATATTGAATTTTTGCGACTTCAAGACCAAATTCATTATAACGATATTCGGTGATATAGTTTAATGCATCAATTGCATATTTTGGTTTGCCATTTTTATCTGAAATATCGCGGGTGATTCGGTCTTTAGGAGAACTAATTTTTGACAGATGCTCTTGCAAATCTGTCAAAGTAAGCGGGTCTTGAATGGTAATTGCTTTTGCATACTGAATATTAGTCGTGCAACGTGTGTTAGGATCGTATTTTTTCTCTGACACTAGCCCTAATGAGCTAATTTGATAATGAGCATGATTACTTTCATCAGTTAATTCATAGTGCGAAGTGCCATCTGATAACCTTACCTTATAATGATCACCATTTGCCAAATAAGAAATATCAGTTTCTTCAGACTTTTCTACTGTTTTCTTAATATCACCCTTATCGTTGTGTATAAATTTTTCAACATGCGCATCGGGGTGAGTAATGACTTCTGATTCTTTTTTGTAATCATGGCTAGTTGTAATTGCTAGTGTGGATTCAGCACCAAGTGTTTGCTTTAATAATCGTTGCCAACCATCATGCTCAAAGCGTTGAACGTTTCCTGATAAAACCTGCTTAGTTAATTGGTTTAATGCATCCCATTTAAATGTAGTCTCTTGAACTTCAGCATCTACAATACCTTCACCTTGTTCATTAATATGTGCATAAGTTTGTTTGGTTTCAACTCGACCATAGGCATCATATTGAAATGTTGTCAAAGCTGTTTGCTGTATATGTTTATCTTTCCAAACGTGAATATCATCTAGTGTTAATTCTTTAATAGAGAAAGTTTCATTCAAATAATGCCTAATGCCGGATAACATACCGAATTCATTATGTAAAAATTCGGTCACTCGACCTTCTGGACTTATTTGGAATTGAAGTAAGGGATGTGTGGCATTTGTATTTGTTTCGTAAATATAATTTATTTCGGCATTAGCGGTAGATTGCTTAGTTAACAGTAGCTGTCCATTAGCCGCCAAGTCATAGTGCCATTCACTAACACTCCCATCACGAGCGGTATGCTTGGTCAACAGGCCACTTAATTTTTCATGTTCAAATGTTTCAGAGGTTTGATCCTGGTAGGTGATTTTATATAGATGACCTAATGAGCTGTATTCTAGATCTACCTGGCAATTAGACTTAGTGATAGCCAAAAGCTTGCCTTGCAAATCAGATTTTAAATTTAACTTATTATTACAGGAATCTTTGATACAAGCTTCTTGCTCAGCTATATCGAAAGTATAAACTTGAGGTGCTTCATCACCAATTGAGATGCTAGATATTTTTTTGTTTGCATCAAAATCAAAGTGCCAGCTTGTTCCATCGCTGCTCTGAATGTGGCGCAATTCTGCATCAACATATTGATAATCACTTGCCAAACCATCTGCAGTGATACTTTTCAATAAACGTTTTTTATCATCTAAGTGATAGGTATGTAATATCGTTTGTTGGTCGTCATCTATGCGGATCAGATGTTGCTTATCATTATCTGATTTTAATTGATAACTTAAATTGCTAGGAAATATTATTTCATTTAATTGATTTTTATCGTCATACTTAAAATGAGTCACGCGGCCAAATGCATCATACTGAGCAATGCCTCGACCTTGGCTATCAAAATGTAGTGATGAATGAGTTTTAGGGTGCGACCATACCCAAGTAGATGAAGAGACATCGAATGAAATAGTAGGCGTGCCATCATCATGTGATGGAGCATGATATGAGTTAGTTAATTCATTATAGGTATAAGTGGTAAGATGCCCGTCAACTTCTTGAACGACTATCTCTTTCTGACCTGGCGTTACAGGCATGTGTAATTGAGCCACCGCAGCAAAGCGCCACTCATCTATTTGAGAGTTATAAACATACCCAACATTTAAAGTCTCACCCTGATCCTGCAGAGCAAAAGACCTATCCTGTACACAGACATTACCCTTTACTGCATTAATAGCACCATGGACACCAGAAGCCCCTACAGCATGAGCCGCTACTAAGGAACTAAGCTCCGCGTTAGACGCATAGGACACACCTAAGCCTTGGCTGGTAATTAATGAAAATGGATAACTCTTTGTAAGTACAGGTAATAGCATGCAAGGATTCCTATAATGAACCAAAATTGTTAGTAATTGAGTAAAGCAGGTGGAGATAAGGTCAACTGACTAAAAACAATCCGTGGCTAAATGAAAATCCGTTAGCTGTTACTGTGTTGTTTTTATTGTGGAAAGGGTGTTTATTATGCAAATGAGCGGTTATTGTACATAAGAAAGCCTTAAGGTGTCAAGCCCACTGGTGAGAATAGAAGCGGATTATGTCAGATCAGATTGGCCCATTATTAATCATAAGTGCCTCAGAAGGCATATTATCGCTATTATAGATGGTGATCCTTCGCTGCATCTGGATGATATTTATTAGAAGAAATGAGGAGGAATATGCAGGGAGCGAAGCTGGCCTGCCTCTTAAACCCATATTCAGGTGGTCACATTATTTGCAAAAATAAATATTATATGTATAATTTAACCGCAAATTAACAACCAATCTCCTCGAATTACGAATTAGGCCTAAATCCATGGATACTAGAAAACCAATATTTTTAGAAGAACAGATTTATGGGACAACTACAGAACTACTCCCTTTTCTTTCATTTAAAGAAAAAAGTTTATTATCAAGAATTAATAAAGCCAATCACCTTTTTTTCAAAAATGATATGCTGTTAGCTCAATTATTAGATCATGTACTCAGAGCTGATGAAGCTAAAGTCAAAAAAATCATTGATAAAAATCCTGACCTTTTATTAAGAAGTGGATTAGCCATTGACCACTCAGGCAGAAAAGTTTATGGGACACCCTTCCAAATAGCATTAGGCACCCAGGACAGCGACATTTGTAAATTATTTGAATCTTATTTTTATATGCTACCAAACGGCGCAGAATTAGCCTTACAACAACTAAAAGATAAAACCTTAAGCTGGGATTTTTTACCTTTTGATTATAAGCCGCTTATAGATGCAATATCCAATGATCAGCTTACTAACAATCAGATTACAGAAGAAACCCAAGAAGAATTAAGTAAGTTCAGGAGCCATTTAAATAATCAGCCAATACAAGCAAACCATTATGGTAGCGATATTTACCATTTTAATATGACGAGCAAATGCTTCTCTAATATGCGAAATATCTGGAACCAAAAACAGCTCACTTTTTTTTTGATAAACGTGATAGGCTACTGCCAAAGATTTTACTCGGCCGTAGGCATCCAGAAATTATGCTCTGGATTTGGCATATCAAAAACTCCCCCCTCCTCCTACCAACGCAAATCTTATCTGCAAACAAATAACGGTTTTTTAGGATTTCTTAGTCGTAATCCATATTTTCCCCTAGATACCACCCCTAGCATGCGTCTTGGCTTTGATTATGCTCTTGGCGGAGAGGGTGATGCACTTTTTATGATGCATTCAACGTCTGACCCACGCAGTCTAGAATATATGCGCGTATATTATGGATTTTTGGTCATAAAAAAACACTGGTTCGATGAAGTTAAACAACTAGCAAATCGCCTGAAAAACCCCAGTGAATATAAATCAACTTGTGTTATTTCGTGAAATCTCCCCATGTAAAGGGGCCAAGTATTCATTTGACATAAAAGGTTACTCACCGAAAATATTATTTTTATTATTGTTACGTTCTTGAATAGCAGGAAAGTAAGGCATAAGGTATCGCAGGGCGGCATGAAAGTAGGATGTGTATTAAACTACCGGAAAAACTCTTACTAGCGTAGCTTAGCGAGCATTTATCAATTAAAAATATCCAGGGACCTATAACCGCCATTATCTTCGAAAACCGTTAGGCTTAGGGCTACTATCCTCATCATTAATTGGCGCGATATTTTGAGGCTTTTTAGAAGTGACGGCATCCACCATATGCATCAGTAATGACTCATCTACCTCATCACTTATGGCTGATATATCAGATTTTACAGAGGACTTACTACCTTTGAGATTTTGCAACCTAGATAAAAAATCTTCTCTTTTATTTACAACAGCTTCTATTGTTTTTTCTGCATTTTTTGATTTTTCTTCAGCATTCGCGACAGCACCAATCAAACTATCTAAAATAGCACTACTATCGGAAATATTTATACTCCCAATTTTCTCCACAAATTTTTCGCCATAGCTTTTCGCTTTTACAAATTCCAAAAATTTATCTTCTTCCACATGTTTTCTTATTCCGACAACATCGAAATCAGATTGAATTGTTGCGCCCAAAGCTATTTTCTCTATCATAGTCCTATCATTCATTAAATGGCCAAAAGCGCCACTTGCTAATTTATTTATTTTATTTTGTATCGAATCTTGCATCACAATTTTATTTAAAAAATCTTGCTGTTTAGAATCTAATGGCTCAGATAAATTGAACTTTTTGGAAAGCTGATCAAGGATAAAATCCTTTGCTTTCTCTTTAAAATAACCTTCAATATCATAAAGTGAGACCTTATGAATATCACTCAAAAAAGACTGGATTAATTTCATGGTAATATTTTTATCTATAGTTAAAATCCCATTTTGAAAATTATTATCATTTTCAGGAACGTTGAATTTAATGGGAACGAGGCCATTATCTAGTGGAATTCCCTGAACAAGCTTTAAACCATGATCAACTATATCACGCCTAACCTCTTGCAAATTCTGCATCAACTCATCAGAGTTTTTCTTATAAGATTCTAACGCTTTCCAAGAAGAAGTTAATTTAGACTGCAAACTTTCAATAAACTCTTTCAACATTCCCTTTACCGTTGAATCCTCTATTAATCCTCCATTTTTAATAGCTGTAGTTTCACGCATTTTTGAATCTAAGTTATTTATTGATTGATTGCTTTCTAAAGCTAATAATTGCATCAAGTCTTCATTCTTTTCTTCACGATTCTTTAATCCTATCAAATCTAAAATGTGAGCTATAATTTGAGTTATGCGAATTTCTTCCCTGATAATCAATAAGTTAACATCATTAAAATCCTTCAACTCTTGTTGTTTTTTTTTGTTGAATTCATCTAAAGCTTGTTTTTGTGGACTAATAGACATAACCTACTCCTTGTATTACATCCTCGCACAGCCCTCTTACTCTTATTTGTGGATGAAGGCTTTCATAGTTTAATTATAACCGTTCCGACGTTAACAATGGGCAAAATGCTCGAAATACCAACTAACCAATTGTTTTTTAATTAATTTTATTTATGATGAAAATAAATCCATGGAATTATTTCCTTATTTAAAATACAATTTAAATATAATGATGATTTTATAATTTGAAATTTACAGAATGTCACAAGATTAGGAGACAAGTTATGGCCAGCAATAGACCTCAAGATGCTAAAGATGTTAAAGATGATGGATATTTTCTATGCTTAGAAATTATCAAAGAAATTCAAGATCTAGATCTAGCCATCAAAAGCTTTCTAGAAAATAAAAGCGACTTCACTGCCGCACAGATTAGACAACTCAGTAATGTAGCAAATGATTTATTAGCAGGCATTGCTGATCAGCTCCCTGAATTTTCAAAAAATTTAGTAGAGCTTAAAAAAGAGATAGCTTCGCAAGAAAGCAAAAAAGCCCCCAAAGAATTTGAAGCAATCAAAAAAGAATTGGTTAAAGGATTAAAAGAATTATATAAAATGACAACTACCTCCTATACAAATCTGGAAGGACTCTATAAAACTACGTTAAAAATACATAAAGACATGGAAGCTAAATTAGAGAAAGTTTTAAAATCACTAAATACATCTTCTTCAACTTTATTTTCTGCCGGGAAAGATACTAAAGCTGAATCTAAAAAAGTCGGTGTTAAGCTTAAATCATAAATATAGCAATAATCATTAAAGCTTCTAAAATTAGAAGCTTTAATGCATTAAAAAGACCACAACATGAAATTACTTCAGATTATCAAACCATTAAGCATCACTGTAAGCGCTAATTCTACCACCTCTGCAAAAACACACCATCTCAGCGCATAGTATTGCCTTCATTAAAGGAGGCATTATGACGACCCAATCAAAGCAACAACACTGGCAAATACACATCAAGCAATGG
>JBAQCP010000188.1:0-10146 GCA_049294295.1 Gammaproteobacteria bacterium
TGCGAGTTTCTGAGACACGATAGTTTCCTCTTTCCAGGCCATTTGAACCCCATTTTGGTCAAATGGCCATTATAAAGTGTCAACTATGTACCTAGAACAAGTGTCAACTATGTCTCCGGTCTATACATGTAGCGTAGCTCCCTTCAGGCTAGGAGTTAGCATGAAGAAGGCTTGGATGTTAAGGCTCATTAATTTTTGGCCGCCTTTTTTAGGTGCAGGTATTCGAGTCAAAAAAATATCTAGCGACTTTACGTCTATAGAAGTGGAAATGAAGCTTAGGTTTTGGAACAAAAATTACGTCGGCTGTCATTTTGGCGGATCGCTTTACGCCATGACAGATCCTTTTTTAATGCTGATGCTAATGCAAAATTTAGGTAAGGATTATATTGTTTGGGATAAGTCAGCCAGTATTGATTATAAAAAGCCTGGGAAAAGTATGGTTCATGCCCATTTTCAATTAAGCGCTGAACAAATTAATCAGATCAGAGAGCAAGCAAACATAGAGCCCAAAATAGAACCTATTTTTAACGAAGAAAACCAAGTTGTGGCAATAGTAGAAAAAAAACTATATATAAGACGGAAAATATAAGTGATGCCCGATAATGTTATCGGGCAATCTCAGCTGTTATATCTTTTTAACAAATTCAGATTTTAGTTTCATTGCGCCAATACCATCAATTTTACAATCAATCTCGTGATCGCCATCGATCAATCTAATATTTTTGATTTTAGTCCCTACTTTAACAACGGCGGATGAGCCTTTAATTTTTAAATCTTTGATGACGGTAATCGTATCGCCGTCTTGCAATAGATTGCCGTGAGCATCTTTGATAGCGACCTTATGATTGGTCGCTTCTGCTTCCTCAGCATCCCATTCGTAAGCACACTCTGGGCAAATATAAAGCATCCCATCTTTATAGGCATAATCAGAAGAACATTTGGGACATTTTAGTGGTGTAGTCATTATATGCTCCTAGATTGATAGGCAGTAGCGCTATCAATATTAATCATTATCTTTGGTATGAGCCTGTATTTTCTCATAGATTGAGCCGGAGAAGTGTTTTTTTTTAAAATACAAATGCGGGTTTCTGGATGTTGATGGACTTTAAATAAAAACAGCGCCCTAAGGCGCTGTTTTTGATAGCACTAAATCGCTTACTGCATTGTTCTCCAGGTACCATCAGCTTGACGGCAAGCGACACCATAAACGTGTTGTTTTTTTCCATCGATCACACTAATAGCGCGGAATTTACGGCAATCAGGGTTTCCTTTAATCGTCATTCTTTTACTAACTGGGGTTACTTTATAAACCGCACCGGTTTTTTCATTTTTCCAGTCGCTGGTTTGGCGAGTATTGTTGTTATCTAATACTTGATAAACGTGAGCATTGTCACTGCTATCCATATTATGGCCAATATAGCTGCCTAGTAAAGCACCGCCTATAGCGCCAACGCCAATCGCAACAACTTGTCCTGTACCGCCACCAACTAAGCTGCCAGCTAAACCACCTACTACCGCACCGGTTACGCCACCAGCGACGGTGTTTTCGCGTTGTGTGTTAGTCGAACAAGCCACTAAGTTAAAGCTGACTAATAAAACAGCAATTTTGATTAAAATGTTTTTCATTATCGCATCTCCAAAAACGGTATGAAAGGAAAGGTCAGACAAGCTCGTGTCTTATAGTTTACTCCTATCTACCTATTTTCTAACTTAGGAGGATTACTAAGATATATTATGATCATTAATGCTATTGCTGAGTATATTTTAACTTTGCTTGTTGATTTTTAGTGTAATTTTTTTGGGGTGTGGTAGATTATTTTAAATTAGAGTGTGGCAAGGATTGCTGAGTGTACTACGCAAGAATGAGTTTAAATCGATTGATCCTGCTGCTGTTAACCATTAGCTTAACAGGCTGTATGGTTGGGCCTAATTATCACAGGCAGCCAGCGCCTCTTATCTGGAAGTACAATAGTAAGCATCTGCCTAATAAAACAGTTGCTACCCCTGGCACAGGCAAAGCTGGTGTCGCACAACAATACGTCAATAATGAAGATATTCCAGCAGAATGGTGGAAGTTATTCCATTCAGAAGCGATTAATTCGCTAGTCACGACAGGTATTTCTAATAGCCCTAATATTGGGGCGGCTTATGCGGCGCTGCGTCAAGCACAAGAGAATTACTATACCCAAATTGGTAATACCTTATTGCCCGCATTTGATTTGGGAGGCACGGCTCAACGGCAATTATTCAATGCCAGTGGATTTGGCGGCGAGATTCCATCTAGCATCTTTAACTTATTTAATGTATCGGTTAATGTGAGTTACACATTAGATGTCTTTGGCGGCGCAAGGCGTTTAGTTGAAGCGTTTGGTGCGCAAGTTGACTACCAACAATTTCAATTGATTGGTGCTTATTTAACGATGACTGCTAATATTGTCACAACTTCAATTGCTATCGCTTCAGTGCAAGCGCAAATTGAGGCAACTGAATTCTTGATTCGTGAAGCAGAATCGCAATTAAAAGTCTTGCGAGGACAATACCGCTTAGGTGGTATCTCACTTGCAAATGTCGCCTCACAAGAAGCATTGGTCGGCCAAACACGAGCCACTTTGCCACCATTGCAACTATTATTATCGCAAAATAGACATGCATTATCTGTTTTGGTGGGTGAATATCCAGGCGGTCCATTGCCTGCTATTCGGTTGAGTCAGTTAACCTTACCTAAGAATATCCCAATTAGCTTGCCATCTAATATGGTGCGTCAACGTCCCGATGTGCGTGCGTCTGAAGCGTTACTACACGCAGCTAGTGCACAAGTAGGCGTGGCAACAGCTAATTTACTACCCCAATTCCCAATCACAGGCGCTTATGGTTGGCAAGCGGGTGTACCATCAAGATTATTTTCTACCCAATCCAATTTATGGAATATTGCTGCTGGGGTCACACAGCCACTTTTCCACGGTGGCGCATTATTGTCACAAAGACGCGCCAGTATTGATGCTTACCAACAAGCATTGATGCAATATAAACAAACCGTTTTACAAGCAGTGCAGAACGTTGCAGATTCATTAAGAGCATTAGAAACAGATGCACGCACATTGCGCGCACAAAAAGAAGCTGAGCGTGCGGCTTACACTAATTTAAGGTTAACCGAAAATCAATATCGCTTGGGTGGTGTTAGCTTCATTAATTTATTAACAGCAGAGCAGCAATATCAGCAAGCCAAAATTAGCTTAATACAAGCGGAAGCTGCGCGTTATGCAGATACAGCGGCATTATTTCAATCACTAGGTGGTGGTTGGTGGCACAAAGAATGGTGTGTAAAGCAGTGCTTTTAAGGAGCAAGTAATGGATAAGCAAGAGCTGCGAAGACGAATGAAGATTATGCTCTTAGTCGTCGGCATTTTATTTGGCGCAATCTTTCTCTGGAAAGGTATACAAAGCTTAATGATTAAGCATTACTTTGCGACGCATCAAAATCCTGCGGTGACGGTCTCAACCGGCAAAGCTGTTTTGACGAGCTGGTCTTCTAAAATGAAAGCTGTTGGTAGTTCAAGAGCGATTGTGGGTGTCAATGTAACGGCGCAGTTAGGCGGTATGATACAGAAAATTTATTTTACGCCGGGCGCATTAGTTGAAAAAAACACCGTTCTGGTTCAGCAAAATGCCGATCCCAATATCGCGCTATTGCAGTCATTAGAGGCGAATGCAGAATTAGCTAAAATTACTTATAACCGTGATTTTGCACAATATAATATTCATGCCGTTAGCAAGCAGCAAGTTGATCAAGATATGCAAAATTGGAAAAGTTTGCAGGCGCAGGTTGCTCAACAAGCAGCGATTGTTGCGCAATTAACGATTTCAGCACCATTTAGCGGTCGTTTAGGTATTTCTCAAGTGAATCCTGGGCAGTATTTAAATCCAGGCGATTCTGTCGTGACCTTGCAGCAGCTAGATCCGATTTATGTTGATTTTTACTTGCCGCAACAAGCATTGGCACAATTGAAAGTAGGGCAGGTCGTTTCGGTTAAATCTGATACTTTCCCGAGTAAGAATTTCAGTGGAAAAATTACGACTATTCAACCGTTAGTTGATGTCAACACGCGTAACGTTCAAGTAGAAGCAACGGTTGACAATAAAAGTATGTTGTTAACGCCTGGTATGTATACAACCGTAGAGGTGGATACAGGTGCGCCTAGGAAGTTTATTACCTTGCCGGAATCAGCCGTCACGTTTAATCCTTATGGTGATATCGTTTATATTGTGAAAGATAGTAAAGAAAAAGGTGATGATGGCAAGCCAGGGCATACAGTCGAACAAGTATTTGTCACGGTTGGTGAAACGCGTGGTGATCAAATTGCTATTTTGAAAGGGTTAAATGATGGTCAGGTAGTAGTGACGAGTGGTCAATTAAAATTAAGAAACGGCAGCCGTATCTTGATTAATAACACCGTGCAACCTGCTAATAACCCCGATCCGGTTGTTACCAACGATCATCAAGGATAGCTGTTATGAATATTACTGATCTGTTTATCAAGCGACCGGTATTAGCAACCGTTATTAGTTTGTTAGTTCTGACCTTAGGCTTGAGAGCAATCGGTTCGTTATCGGTTATGCAATATCCTTTTACAGAAAATGCGGTTGTTACCGTTACCACGACCTATACAGGTGCGGATCCTGATGTGGTGGCGGGTTTTATTACGACACCATTAGAAAATTCAATTGCCCAAGCAAACGGTATTGATTATATGACATCTAGCAGTACGCCGGGTACGAGTACCATTAGTGTTAATTTACGTCTGAACTATGACCCGCTCAAGGCGTTGTCGGATATCACGACGAAAGTGAATGCTGTGTTAAATCAATTGCCCGCCAATTCACAACAGCCCGTGATTACGGTGACCGTTGGTGAAACCATTGATTCTATGTATATCGGTTTTTATAGCAATGATTTGCCAATTAATAAAATTACAGATTATTTGATACGAGTTGTGCAGCCCAAGCTGCAAGCGGTCAATGGTGTACAACAAGCTGAAATTTTGGGTAATCAAACGTTTGCTTTACGCGCTTGGTTAGATCCTATCAAAATGGCAGGCTTTGGTGTGTCGACGGCTGATGTATCAGCTTCTTTAGCCAATAATGACTTTATTTCAGCAGTTGGACGCACTGACGGCCCTATGTTTATTCAAAACTTAACGGCAGATACTAATTTAACAGACGCTGAATCGTTTAAAAAATTAATTATTAAATCCAGCAATGGCGCAATTGTTCGGTTGAGTGATGTCAGTAAAGTGGAGCTGGGTGCGCAAAATTATAATTCTGTTGTTAGCTTTGACGGTAAGAAAGCGGTTTATGTTGGTATTGTAGTTGCACCATCAGCTAATTTATTAACAGTCATTGATGATATCAAACATTTATTCCCTATTATCCAACAACAGCTGCCGCAAGGTTTAAATGCTAGTATTGTTTACGATGCGAGTGCATTTGTTAATGCGTCCATTGATGAAGTGGTTAAATCCTTGTTTGAAGCATTTTTAATTGTGACCGTTGTTATTTTCTTTTTCTTAGGGTCTATTCGTTCCGTTATTATTCCCTTAATTGCTATTCCCTTATCTATTATCGGTGCATTTTTTATTATGCTCGCGCTGGGGTATTCTATTAATTTGTTAACCCTGCTAGCGCTAGTATTAGCGATAGGCTTGGTGGTAGATGATGCGATCATTGTGGTTGAAAATGTTGAACGGCATATGGAAGAAGGCAAAACGCCGTTGGAAGCATCTATATTGGGTGCGCGTGAATTGGCAGGACCCATTGTCGCTATTACCATTGTATTGATTGCGGTCTATGCACCCATTGGGTTTATGGGTGGTTTAACGGGTGCATTGTTTACTGAGTTTGCTTTTACTTTGGCAGGCTCTGTTACGGTATCGGCTGTTATTGCATTAACATTATCACCTATGATGTGCTCTAAGTTTCTAAAAACATCCCACCAGGCAAAATGGGGGTTCATTGAATATTTTAATCGTACATTTGATAAGTTTCATCGTTGGTATGAGGGAGCATTGCACAACTCATTAGATTATTTACCAGTGGTAGCCGTCTTTGCTGGCATTATTTTATTAAGTAACTACTTTTTATTTGTGACATCAACGTCAGAATTAGCACCGCAAGAAGATCAAGGTATTATTATTTCTCAAGTGACTGCACCAGCAAATGCTTCTTTGGCTCAAACTCAACTTTACTCTAATCAAGTATTTGACATCTATCACCAATATTCTGAAACCGATCATATCTTCCGCATTGATGGCAGTGGCGGCTTGAATCAAAGTATTGTGGGTATGGTATTTAAGCCTTGGGATGATCGTAAAAAAACGACTAATCAATTACAGCCTGTCATTCAAGCACAGCTGGATAAAATTGCTGGTGCAAAAATTGCTGCGTTCCAATTACCCTCTTTACCAGGTGGTGGCAGTGGTTTACCTATCCAATTTGTTATTACGACCACGGAAAGTTTTTATAACTTAAATGAAGTCCTGCAGTCTGTTTTAACAAAAGCACGTGAAAGTGGTATGTTTGCATATATCGATCCCGATTTAAAAATCGATCAAATTCAAACGAAGATTGTATTAAATCGTGATAAAGCATCAGAGCTTGGCCTTAATATGCAAGATATTGGTGATGTGTTGGGATCTGCATTAAGTGAAGGCTATATCAATTACTTCGACTACGTGGGCCGATCCTATCAAGTGATTCCACAAATGCAGCGATCAGACCGTATCAATCCAGAAGATGTGTTAAATTATTATTTAAAGACGTCTAATGGCTCTCAAGTACCATTGTCAACCGTTGCAAATCTAAAACGCATGATTGTGCCAGAGTCGATTAATCACTTCCAACAGCTGAATTCGACGACGATTTCTGCCGTTGCCATGCCGGGTGTCAGCATGGGTGATGCACTAGCGGCATTTAAAAACGTGGCTGAGCCAATATTGCCGCAAGGGTATTATATTGATTACGCCTCACAATCTCGCCAATATATCCAAGAAGGCAGCGCCCTAATCATGACTTTCTTCTTTGCGATGATTGTTATTTTCTTGGCATTAGCTGCGTTGTTTGAAAGTTTTAGGGATCCTTTAATTGTATTAATTAGTGTGCCTATGTCTGTTTGCGGTGCTATGATTTTTGTGAGTCTCGGATTGGGTGGCGCGACGTTAAATATTTACTCAGAAGTTGGATTGGTGACACTAATTGGCTTAATTAGTAAACATGGTATTTTGATTGTACAGTTTGCTAATGATTTACAGCTTGAGGGTAAAAAGAAGCGTGAAGCCGTACAAATGGCAGCCTCTATTCGTTTGCGTCCTATTGTTATGACCACTGCTGCCATGGTATTGGGCGTTATCCCGCTGATTATGGCAACGGGTGCGGGTGCAGAAAGCCGATTTAACATTGGGTTAGTCATTGCGACGGGTATTTCTATTGGAACATGCTTTACGCTCTTTGTGGTTCCTGCTATGTATATGTTGTTGGCAGATGAGATAGAGCCTGAGAAACAGGATGTAATGGATGGCGGTGTTCTGGAATAATCCTGAATTTTGAAATAATCTTCCAATTTATCATAGAATTAGATAGGATTAAGGGCTGGCTAAAGGATGAGAATATGAGTGAGTTCCAAGTTTTATCAACTGAAGAAGTAGAAGAGCTACTGAAAGCAACTGACGGAAGCGGGAACGATTTAAGTGTTTTATTAGCCAATGGCGGTAATAATAACGAACAAGTTAAAAACGAACACTTATTAAATAATTTAGTGGAAGCACTAAGATTACATAGCGAAAAATTACTTTCTTCTTTTTTAAGAAAAAAGATCGCTATTAAATCTAACCCGTTCAATGCCTCCCAGTTAAATACGTGCCTAAATGAGATTACTCCGCAGCATGTGTATGCTGTCTTCCGCGCGTCACCAAAAGAAAAATGCGGACTCATTATTATTGATATGATGTTATTGCATCAAGCCATCAATCTGCTATTTGGCGGCAAAATCGACGCCACTGAAACCGTTATTACTCACCCTGGCCAAATTGGTTTACTGATTTCTGAAAATATCGCTCAAATCTTTGCAGCAGCCTTTGTTAAGGCAACGAATGAATATGAAACCATTGAATGCGAAGTTCTAAAAATAGATATTTTGCCCAATTTGCCAACCAACTATGCCTTAGATGACAGCGTGCGTACACTAGAGTTACCTGTGATGTTAGATGAGCTGCAAACTAGTGTGAAATATATTTTTTCTGATTGTTTGCTGAACGGTCTAATGCCTGCTGGTGATGCACAGCTAAATCCACTGCACGACAAAACCATTTGGCATGATCAAATTAAATCACAAGTCGTCGATTCTTACGTCAATGTGAGTATTGCGTTGACTGAGATTAATATGAGCGTAAAAGATTTTATGGCATTAAAACAAGATGATGTCATTCCAGTGGCAGATCCTACCCAAGTATACGTCTGTTTAAATAATACTAAATTATTTAAAGCAACGGCAGGACAAGCTAATTCAAAATTAGTAGCTAAAATAACAAGCAAACTTTAGAAAAAGGAATAGCGCAATGACTGATGAACAAAATGAACAAGCGGCAAGCGATTTTTCTGTTGCGCAACAAGAAGGCGGTGGTTTGTTTGATCCCAACAAATTGGGTATTTTAAATGATGTTTCTATTTTATTAACCATAGAAATTGGCAGAGCGCAGATAAAAATCAAAGATTTATTAAATCTGACCAAAGATTCCGTGATTGATTTAAATAAAATAGCTGGTGAGCCGGTGGATGTATATGCCAATGGAAAATTAATCTCCAAAGGAAATATTATTACTGCAAATGGTAAATACTGTGTACGTTTGACTTCAATACCTGAAAAAACCGGGTGAACATAAGAGTAATGGTATGGAAGCAGTCTATTCTCATTTAATCATTAATTTGATGGTTATTTCTATTTTAATAATAGTTTTAGCAATCGTAATGAAGAAATTTAAGATATCAAAATATATTAACAATCAGCACATCAAAGTGCTAACTGCTATTTCTGTCGGCCATAAAGAGAAACTTATTTTAATTCAAATAAAAGATAAGCAGATTTTGCTGGGGGCAACACCTACCCATATTTCAACGTTGCAAGTATTTGATGAAATAGATAAGCCGGCAGTAGAAAGCAATAATAATCCGCCTAAGGTATTTTCGGATTATTTCAAACGTAAAGGTTAGAAAATGAAAGCATGGATCGCCAAATATAAATATTTTATTGTGTTTCTTTTTGTTCTCTTGCCGATTAGTAATGTCTATGCGGATGTGCAAACGATTCCTTTAGTGGTATCTAAGCAAGCAGGGAATACCGTAACGTATGACCTGAGCATTAAAATTTTAATGCTCATGGCTGTCTTGTCTGTATTGCCGGCCTTATTAATTACCATGACAGCATTCACTCGTATTACCATCGTGCTAGCTATTTTGAGGCAAGCGATTGGTATTCCTAATGTGCCTAGCAATCAAATTTTAATTGGTTTATCTTTAATTATGACTTTATTTGTCATGACGCCAGTTATTCAAAAAGTAAATGACGTAAGCTTACAGCCCTATATTCAAGGTAAGCTAACAGAGCAGCAGGCTTTAGATACGACGGGTACGTTAATAAAAACGTTTATGCTAAAGCAGACGCGCAAAGCAGATTTAAAAGTATTTGTAGATTTATCGCATACAACGGTGCTTAATAATGATTATCCATTATTAGTGGTTATGCCTGCTTATATTACAAGTGAATTAAAAACAGCATTTGAAATTGGATTTTTAATTTTTTTACCGTTTTTAATTTTGGATTTAGTGATTGCCAGTATATTGATGTCTATGGGTATGATGATGTTGTCGCCCATGGTAATTTCATTGCCGTTTAAGTTGTTATTTTTTGTGTTAGTTGATGGGTGGAGTTTGGTGGTAACAAGTTTGATTACTAGTTTTAGAATCTAGTGATAAATGTGGTCTGGATGGAGTCACTGTCATCATTGCGAGCCACTACTGTCATTCCCGCGAAAGCGGGAACCCATTTATAACGATACGTCTGCTGTATGTTTGAAATGGGTTCCCGCTTTCGCGGGAATG
>JBAQCP010000189.1:0-9922 GCA_049294295.1 Gammaproteobacteria bacterium
CGGGAATCTATTTATAACGATACTTCTGCTGTATGTTTGAAATGGGTTCCCGCTTTCGCGGGAATGACAGTAATGACTCGCAATGACGGCGGTGGCTCTATGTGACAGTTTAAAGGAAGTGCAGTAAACCAAAAAAGGCCATCCAGTGAAAAACGAAAGACAACTAAATCTAATCATAAAATCTTTATCCAAAGATGAAGATAAATTTTTATTAGAGCTAGCTAAAATTCGAAAAATGATAGATGCTAAGATAGATTCATTACAGAGGATTAAAACTTATCACGATGATTGTCATAAGAATGACAGCCTCATAATGACTAAGCAAATTCCTCTTTTGGTTAAAAATTTTTCGTCTTTTGGTAAGAGAATAATGGACATTATTCGTCAGGAAGAAGCTGAAATTGCAAGACTAGATAAAATTAAACAAGGATTGATTTCCAAGGTTAGTCAATTGGATCAAAAAATTAAATTTATTAAAAAAGCCATTGAGCGTGTTACCCTCGACAAAAGATTGACGCTAGAGAAGAGGGAGCAGTCCGCCATTGATGATTTGGCTGCCAATAAATTAATTAGGGAAGAATATGAATAATTCACATATGCTACTTGCCATGCAAGAAATGCTATTTTACACCGTTATTGCCGTTTGTATTATTACCGTACCTACTTTAATAGTTGGTTTGGTCATCTCTATTTTCCAAGCCGGTACCCAAATTAATGAAATGACATTAACCTTTATTCCTAAATTAATTGTTATGTTTGGACTATTATTCCTGATCAGTCCTTGGCTCATGAATAAACTAGTGCTAATTACCAAACATTACTTGCAACATTTGCCAACGTACATCAGATAACATGGATGCATTAACTTTTATACCGGCATTCTACGATAAATTTATCGTCTTTATGTTGATATTTGCACGAATATCAACCTTATTGATGACGTTAACGATTTTTAAAAAAGAAATGTTCGCTACTAGAGTTATTGTGGCATTTTCTGCCATTTTGTCTTTGTACGTTTTATTCAATAATCCTGTTAAACAGTTATCTAACGAACTTTATTCAGTTCAAACCATTTATAGTATTTTTTATCAGGTATTGATTGGATTAATGTCAGCTATTATTGTGAATGTGATTACGGAAGTTTTTTTATATATGGGGCAAGTTCTCTCAACGCAAGTGGGAATGAATATTATCAGTGTGCTGGATCCTACTATTGGTATGATTACAGGGCTTTCTCAATTTTATGTTAATGCCTCTATTTTGATTTTCTTTATGCTAAATGGGCATTTATTCGTCATTAAAACGCTCCTTGAAAGCTTCAATTATTTGTCGATTTACCATGTATTTTCACCGTTTCATTTATTCCACGATATTCTGGGATATGCGGGTATTATTTTTTCGGGTTCTTTACTTATTTCGATGACTATTGTAGTTACCATGATGTTAACTAATATCAGCCTAGCCGCCATGACTAAATTTGCACCGCAGTTCAACATTTTTTCTATTGGTATTATGGTGTTGCTTATTATTGGTTTAATCTCTGTTTATTTTAATTTTAACTATTTTGTGAATGACGCCATTAAATTAATAAACGATGGGTTACACTTCTTTTCTAATAAACTACTGTCACTGAGAGCATAGATGGCTGACGAAAGTGGTTCTTCAGAAAAGCAACATCAGGCCTCTGCCAAGCGGATAGAAAACTTACGCAGCCAGGGTAATATTCTGCGTTCTAAAGATTTGACCAGCGGTCTCATTATTATTGTTGGTTTATTAAGCATTACTTTTATGTCAGCCAGATTAGGTCAGCGATTAACTGAGAATTTTGTACTATCTTTTCGTTATATGGCAACCGTCGGTGCCGATTGGGATTTTCCTTCGCGTATATTAGAAAGAGTGATGCTGGATAATTTTATTTTCCTCATGCCCTTCTTTGGTGTGGTGATATTAACGGCCGTTTTGTCTCCCTTTGCCTTTGGTGGTTGGAACTTTACCCTCAAAGCGATTGAATTTAAGCCCGAGAAATTCGATTTAGTTAAAAATTTAGGCAATATATTCTCCAAAAAAATGTTTTTTGATATTGCCCGTTCATTATTTAAAGTCTGCATTATCATGGGTGCTTTAATATTTTTTGCAATGGATGAAAGATCCTCCATTCAAGGCTTGATGCGCATGAATATGGCGCAAATGTCTATCCATGTGCATTCTATTATATTGGAATTTATTGTGGTTATTTCATTAGCCATTTTAATTATTATGGGTGCGGATGCCGCTTATCATTATTATGAATACCAAAATAAAACGAAAATGACCTCACAAGAATTAAAAGATGAAGGTAAGGAATCTGAAGGTAGCCCTGAAGTTAAACGGAAAATACGCTCGGCACAATTTGCATTAATGAATCAACGCTTGAGTACTACCGTGCCTAAAGCTGATGTGATTGTAACTAACCCGACTCACTATGCCATTGCTTTACGGTATGATGAAGGCACAGATAAAGCACCTAGAGTACTTGCAAAGGGTAAAGGCTTTATTGCCAACCAAATAAGACGATTAGCCATTACCAATGGTATTCCCATGTACGAAGCGCCACTATTGGCGAGAGCTATTTATAGGACAAGTGACATTAATACGGAGGTTCACCCAGCGCTTTATATGGCCGTTGCTATTGTATTATCCTATGTACAACAATTAAAAAATTATCAACAAGGATTTGGTGGTATGCCCGTTCATACCCGAGATTTGCAAATACCAAAGGAATTTATTTACGATGAATAGCAGCAGAAGTTACATGAATGCCGATTTTTGGACGAATAATTTAAAGAGCGTTAAAAACTTCAACTTCGGTGTACTCATCATTATTGTATCCATGCTGAGCATGACAATATTGCCGATTCCACCTTTTATGTTAGATATTTTATTCTCGTTCAATATCACGCTGTCCCTCGTCATCCTGATGGTCTGTATTTATGTTAGTCGACCGTTAGAGTTCAGTATTTTTCCTACTATTTTGTTAATTACAACATTGTTGAGGCTAACGCTTAATATTGCTTCTACGCGAGTTGTATTGTTGCATGGTAACGAAGGTCCTTCTGCGGCAGGGCAGGTGATCCGAGCCTTTGGTGAGGTCGTTATTGGGGGTAGTTTTGTTGTTGGTATGATTGTTTTTGCCATCTTAATGATTATCAACTTTGTGGTAGTCACCAAAGGTGCTGGTCGTGTTTCTGAAGTTAGTGCTAGATTTACCTTGGATGCGATGCCAGGTAAACAAATGGCGATTGATGCTGATTTAAATGCGGGTGTTATTACGCAAGAAGAAGCTAAAATACGTCGTAGCGAAGTCATGCAAGAAGCCGATTTTTATGGTTCTATGGATGGTGCTAGTAAATTTGTACGCGGTGATGCCGTTGCTGGTATGTTAATTCTGTTTATTAACTTAATCGGCGGTATTATTATTGGTGTTTTCCAGCATCACATGGCGCCAGGGGTTGCTGCTAAAACATTCTCGTTGTTAACGATTGGTGATGGTTTAGTTGCACAGCTTCCTTCTTTATTAATGTCCATTTCCGCCGCCATCATGGTAACGCGTGTTACCAGTGAAGAAGATATGAGCGCGCAAACGCTTAGACAATTATTTAATGACCCTAGGCCCTTACTCGTCACCGCTGCTATCTTATTTGTCATGGCATTAATACCGAATATGCCCCACTTTCCCTTCTTTTTATTAGCCTTTTTATCCGCCGCATTTGCTTATTACATGCAGAATGTTAAAAAAGCTAAGTTGTTGGCAGGTAATGTACCTGATCTTTCCAAGGACGCTTTAAAAAGGCCAGCGGGTAGTTTAGAGTTAGATTGGGATGAAGTTGTTTCGTCGGATCGTGTCTCGTTAGAGATTGGCTATAGTTTAATTACTTTAGTCGGCGTTAATAAAGATGGTTTGTTGATTAATCGCATTAAAGCCATTAGAAAAAAACTATCACAAGAGTTGGGATTTTTAATTCCGACCGTGCATGTGAAAGATAATTTAAACATTAATGCTAATCATTATCGTATTTTTCTAAAAAATGTGGTGATTGCCGAGTCTGATGTTTTTTCAGATATGTTCTTAGCAATTAATCCTGGGCATATTAAGCATTTATTGCCTGGAACCCCGTGTAAAGATCCTACATTTGGTTTAGATGCATGTTGGATCATGGCAGATAAAAGAGAGCATGCGCTAGGGTTGGGTTATACCGTGGTGGATGCCAGTACTGTCATTGCAACCCATCTTAACCATGTCATTCGTGCAAATGCATCGCATTTGCTGGGTTATGACGAAGTTCAAAATATTTTAAATAAACTGATGCAGGCCACCCCAAAATTAGTCGAAATGTTGACATCAGGTGCTCAGGCGGTGCCTTTAAATATTGTGTTGACGGTATTGCAGCGTTTGCTTCAGTCAGATGTGCCTGTTAGCGATATGCGTACAATTTGCGAAAAAATGATAGAAACTTGGGCTAAATCTAAAGATATTGATAACTTAGTAGAGTCTGTACGTATTGCATTAAAGCGTTTAATTGTCTACAGCATTTGTACCAATAAAAAAGAAGTGCCTGTTGCGGTGTTTGATAATGACTTGGCACAGATATTGCATAAATCTATACAGGCGAATCCAGAAGGTGGAGAAAAGATGGTGGTACTCGAGCCATCATTGACAGAGCGCATCTATTCAAGATTGCTTGAGTACGTGCAAAAATGCGATGTCGATTCTATCCCACCTATTATGCTAGTTGCAAATGATTTGCGAGCATTAATGGAAAGATTATTTAAACCGGGTGTACCGACTATGCATTTTTTATCGCATAACGAAATACCAGATGATAGACAATTAGATATAATTGCCAAAATTGGATAAAGGATTAATGAATGAAATTGCATCGTTTTAAAGCGATTAATACACAAAAAGCTATGCAGAAAATTCATGAAGTATTGGGATCAGAAGCATTAATTTATTCGACTAAAAGTACAGTAGATGGTGTGGAAGTATTAGCAGGATTGCCGTACGCAGTAGAAACATGTGAAGTAGAAGAAGTCACATCGGCTGAGATTCAACGACTTCACCAAACACCGAAAGAAAAAGCAATAGATTATGATTTGTTAAGCATGATGAATCAAAAAATTGAGCAAACGCATCAACAAGTTCAAGCGCTAGCAAGAAAAATGAATGCGAGTGTCACTCATTTTGCTAATCATCTAAGTGCATTAGCAAGCTATGCAAATCGTGAAATGAGCTATCATCTACAAATAGGTGAGTCTCATCAGGTGCAGGAAGATAATGTACTGCAAATTTTCCCTCAAGAAGATTTGGTAGAAGATGCCTTAAATGATGAAGAAGAAGTGTTGAAACGTGCGGAAGTTGCTAAAAGTAATTGGGAGAAAAACCGGCAGAAACGACAGCGTTTTGGGAATATAGGATAATATATGAGAATTATTTCAATTACCGGTGGCAAAGGCGGAATTGGAAAGACAACCATTTCGGTTAATTTAGCGATTGCTTTTGCTAAGATGAAAAAAAAGGTTTTATTGTTTGATGCTGATTTAGGGCTTGCAAACGTTGATGTGCTATTAGGGTTACACCCTAAGAGAAATATCAATGATTTTTTAACCGGTGATTGTGATTTAAATGAAATATGCATAGAAGGGCCGCAAGGCGTTAAAATTATTCCGGCGGCATCTGGCATGCAAAAAATGGCGGATCTTTCGTCATTAGAATCGATCGAATTAATAAAATCATTCTCGTCACTCACCCAAGAAATTGATGTCATGTTAGTCGATACGGCTTCTGGTATCTCTAATCAAGTGATCAATTTCGCCCATGCATCACAAGAAATATTAATTGTGATTTGTAATGATCCTGCTTCATTGATGGATAGTTATGCGGTGATTAAAATTCTTCATCAAAAATATCATCGTGTTAAATTTGGGGTGATTGTTAACCGAGTTAAAGATGACAATGAAGGATTAAGTGTTTTTAGCCGCTTTCAACAGGCGACTGAGAAATTTTTAAATATTAATTTGAATTATATGGGTTCATTGCCGCAAGATGATTATATCAAAATTGCAGCGACCCAGCGAGTAGCAGTGGTTGACAAATATCCTACTTCTATTTCTGCCATGGCTTTTAATGCTTTATGTTACGGCATTACCCATTGGGGCGATGACATTGTTTTGAGTGGTGGTATTCATTTCTTCTTTGAAAGATTAATTAAACTCAGACAGAGCGATAAGGAGTCATTTTGCATAGCGTAGAACTCTATGAACAAAATGCAGATCATCGATCATCCGAGCAATTTGTGGTGGAATATACCCCTTTAGTCAAAAAAATTGCACTGCATATTAGGAAAAAACTTCCCTCACATATTGAGCTTGAGGATATGCTGCAATCAGGCTTTGTAGGATTATTGGAAGCTAAGAATAATTTCAAAACTAATATGGGTGCAACGTTTGAAACATATGCGAGTATTCGTATACATGGTGCCATTATCGATGCTTTACGAAAAAATTCGTGGGGAACAAGAGAGACTAGTAAGCATCTACGTCAAATGGGTGAGGCTATTTCTAGAATTGAGCAACGCAAACAACAACAGGCGACGGTTGATGATGTGGCTAATGAGCTTGGTATTACGATGGAAGAGCATGCTCGTTTATGCGAAAAAATTAGCGTTGGTAATGTATTAAGTATCGATATGTTAGATGGCGATAATGATTTTTTAGTCAATGATAAAGAGAATCCACAAGATATTACGCAAGAATTGCAGATAAAAGATCAGATTAAACATATTTTGACACTACTGCCTGAGCGTGAGCAGTTAATTTTGTCTCTTTATTATATAGAAGAATTTACGTTTAAGCAGATAGGCGAAACGTTGGAAGTGACTGAGGCTAGGATTTGCCAATTACATGGACAGGCTATTTCTAGGATACAAGCTAAAATGAAGTAATTGTTGTTAGCGACGGTGAAAGTAGCTATAGCAAGGGGGTTACCCTTCGAGACGGCGCTCTGTGCCTCCTCAGGGTGAACGGCCAACACTCTCGAACCGTTTGCCCTGAGGAGGCGCAGAGCGCCGTCTCGAAGGGTAACCCCCTTGCTATAACAACTGACAACATGGCAATAAACAACAATCATTAAATAAACGGAGATATGAAATGATAGCGGATGCAGAATCTATTTTAAAAGTATGCGGTCTAGGGTCTTATTTACACATTGGTTGTGGTAAAAGCACACTTGTTTTTGAATTATTGAAAAGATCTGCCGATGCCTTTGGATTAGATATCTCTAGTGAAGTGATTGCAGAAAATGAAACACGTGCACCTGGCCGTTTCTTCCAAGGCGAATTAACTAAATATCCGTTTGATGCTGAATCATTTGATAATATCGTTATTGGTAATGAGCTGCTTAATTATAATTTTGAGCAATTAGCCGTCTTGTTGTCAGCTGTTAAATTAATGGCTAAACGCAATATTGTTTTATATTTCAGCCCTGAAGTTTATGGAAAAATGCATCATCAATATGATTTAATGCAGCGTGCAGGGTGGGAAGAATTGTTACTTCAAGCAGGGTTAAGAAAGCATCCTAGAGCAAGTGTTCTTCAGCATCATACAAGTTTTCATCAAACTCAATTAGCCCAGATTAGTTTCTTTGAAAGAATGCCTGAACAAGCATTTGAGCAATATCCAAGCGCTATTATACAGACCCATGTTAGTCCTTATATCGATCCTCTACGCCAAACTGGACAAGCCGCTGATAACATTTTGTCACGTTATAGCTTGATCAATCAAAAAATACGTTCCGGCGATGTTGTGCTTGAGTTGGGCTGTAAAACAGGCCATGGCGCAGCTATTTTAGCAGCTGGCGGTAAAGCGAAGCAGATTATCGGTATTGATGCTGATAACGATGTGCTTGCCTATGCAGCACAGAATTACGCACAACATAATGCAATGATTAGTTTTCAAAAGAGTGATTTAACAAATCTGAAAGCTATTGAAAATCATACAATAGATCTCATTATTGCTATTGATGTTATGGATAAAATTGACAATAAATCAGCTTTTTTAGCTGAAATTAAGCGTGTACTCAAACCAGACGGCCGCTTTATGGGCAGCGTTCCTTGTATGTGGAAGGACAATAGTGGTTTGACATTAAACTCAAAGACAACACTTCCTTACGATTGGAAAACTATCCAAGCAATCCTTGGTCAACATTTTATTATGGAAGACAGATGGGCGGAAACCGCCATGGCTGCCTACAGCAATGTTGCGGTTAACGAAGAAGTATTATACAACCCTGATTGGTGGGTGTTCTCTGTTTTTGCAGATCCAAGATCGGCAGCCGGGATTGCTTATAATAACCCATTTGATCAACAATCTACGGCTATGCCTCAGCACGTTGATTTTGCTAAGCACTATAATAATCCGTGGCTTTATCGTGTAATGGTGCAGTTAGGCGAGCGTATTGCAGATAAGAGTGTGCTAACTGCTTTTTGTATTGATGTTGCGAATAACGCAACCGTTGGTTCTGCAGATCAAGGCGCAGCACTTTGTGTGATTGCTTATCAGCTGTTAGAGGCAAATTCTGCAACACTAGATTCATTAATGCATGTCATTGATAAAATTAATGCATTTGATGAAGCTTTTGATCGTCAAAATCCACATGCTTATCGCTGGTCTGTTTCATTGTACTATGTTGGCGCACGTTTGTTATTAGCCATTGGTAAGCGCGATGAAGCACTAGCAGCATTCCAAACATGTGCTGATATGGATGCTATGCAAGTGACACCATTGCTTGCTACCAAAACAATATCGGCGCGCATGTATTGCGGCATATTGTTAGCCGGCGATCAGCAAATTGAAGCGGCAAGACAACAATTCAAATTAGCGATTAAAGAAGCACATCGGGTCATGCAAAATGATTGGTTTAATATTGTTGGTGATATGAATCAGCCACTTTCATTTGGTTTGCCAGAAGCTGCTGAAGTATTAGATATTGCTAGCCAATGTGCGTCAGCCTTACATACGTTGAAAGATGATCAAAATATCCCTGGATTCTTATGGGAAAAGATCAATATCAAGCGTTTTGGCTTAGTTGAATGGAATCACAGCTTAGAGCGTGAAAATAAAGCATTACGCAGCCAACCCATTTCGGCTTAGGAGCTAGACATGAAGCAGGTTTTAGATAGATTAGTTGATAAAATTAGCCAGGCAAATATGGATCCTTTGCCTTCTGATAATTTTTATATGGAAGACGTATTTGATGCGGCAACCTATTCAAACATTTTAAAAAACCTGCCGCGTGATGATAGTTATCATTTTATTAATCATCCGGATGCTGTCTTGCCAGATGGCACGGCCACTAGGATGTTGTTAGATCTGACCGATGATACGATCAATCGCTTGCATCCAGAAAATCAACATTTCTGGCGCGAAATGAAAGATGTTTTTGTTTCTCAAGCGTTATTACAAGCCGTATTAAATAAATTTCAAGGTGAAATTACTAAACGATTTGGAGCGAATTGGCCAGAAATGGTATTGGTTCCTATTTTTTACCGTGATTTTCCTGGATATAAAATTGGGGTGCACACAGATGCGCCATTTAAAATTGCAACTATGCAATTTTATTTTCCTAGCGATGAGTCTCAGTTACATTTAGGAACATCATTTCATGTTAGGAAAGGTGACTTTTTCCATTTGTTAAAGACTAATTCATTTAAGCCAAATTCCGGATATGCATTTGTGCGGACGGATTGTAGTTGGCATAGTGTGAGGCAGCTGGGTGTGAATGAGACGAAGCGAGATAGTTTAGCGTTGACGGTTTATGTGAAGGGTGAAGAGTATAGTTCTGGGAAGGGTTATTAATTGAGAGTGTAGCCCGGCAAATCTTTTGCCG
>JBAQCP010000190.1:0-18355 GCA_049294295.1 Gammaproteobacteria bacterium
AGGCTACACGCCCAAAACAGCAACACCCGCATAATTATAAAACGAGGCAGACTTAATGCTAAACACACGTAACGTCGGTATGGAATTTGGTGAAAAGTCCTTATTCAAAGACGTAGACTTAAATTTATTACCATCCCAACGATACGGTGTTGTCGGTGCTAACGGTACCGGTAAATCTACTTTTTTGAAAATCTTATCCGGTGAAGAACCCTCTACACACGGCTCCGTTGATAGAGCAAAAAGTCTCATTTTAGGCATTCTGAAACAAGATCATTTTCGTTATGAAGAACATCGCTTAATTGATGTCGTCATTAGCGGCAACCAAACGCTGTGGAATGCACTCGTTGAAAAAGAAGCACTATATGCTAAAACCAATTTCACCGAACAAGATGGCTATCGCTTAAGCGAACTAGAAGAAATCATCATGCATCAAGGCGGCTATGAAGCTGAAGGCGATGCAAAAAGTTTATTATTAGGCTTAGGTATTGCCGATAAATTCCACACAGGCCCATTAAGCGCTTTATCTGGTGGTTACAAACTACGTGTGTTACTTGCTCAAGTACTCTATCAAAAACCAGATATCATGTTATTAGATGAACCAACTAATCACTTGGATATTTTATCCATCTCCTGGCTTGAAGGATTTTTAACAAATCACTTTAAGGGTTTATTAGTTTTTATCTCGCATGATAAAAGTTTTTTAAATAATTTATCTACGAACATCTTAGATATCGATTACGATACCGTCACCAATTACCACAGCAATTACGATAAATTCTTAATCGCAAAAGCTGAAAATTTAGTATTAAAGCAAAGTGAATTAAAAAACCAAGAAAAGAAAATTGAATCACTACAAAGCTTTGTTGATCGTTTCGGTGCAAAAGCAAGTAAAGCAAGCCAAGCAAGCTCTCGCCAAAAAATGATTGATAAAATCGAACTGGTAGACATTAAAGATACTAACGTTTGCAAACCTCACTTCAATTTCCAGCCCAAAGCACCGACTGGCAAATTAGTTATTCGAGCAGAAAGCCTACACAAAAAATTTGATGAAAGAATTTTATTAAAAGAAGTAACGTTTGATATTTCTCGCGGCGACAAATGCGCCATCATTGGCCCTAATGGTATTGGTAAATCGACGCTATTAAAAATATTATTAGCTGAATTAAAAGCCGATGCTGGTGATTTCCAATGGGGAGAGACGGCCAAAATAGGCTATTTTGCCCAAGATTATCGAACCCAATTAAATCCAGACCAAACGGTCTGGCAATGGATGGAAGATAACGTTGTGGCCGCATCTCAAGATGTGCGTAAAGTATTAGGTCAAGTATTATTCCGCGGCGATGATGTTCATAAAAAAATTGGCGTATTAAGCGGTGGTGAATCTGCTCGTCTCATAATGGCGAAATTAATTTTAGAAAAACATAATGTCTTAATTTTTGATGAACCGACCAATCACTTAGATCTTGAATCGATAGATGCCTTGATTGAAGGGATTAATGCGTTTCCGGGTGCTGTTTTGTTTGTTAGCCATAATCGTTATTTTATTGATTTAATTTCTACGCGGGTGTTGGTACTGACTGAGAAGCATGGCGTGCAGAATTATTTGGGTAATTATAATGATTATTTGGATAGAGCGGGACAGGATTACCTGAATGTTGGGACTTAAGACTAAGGACGCGGAATCCAACAACTGTCATTCCCGCGCAGGCGGGAACCCATCCATCTAACAAGCTCGTGCAGAATCGTCACATTGACTCGAACCAATAAAGGTAGGCTTTATTTATTAAACCTTTGCGTCATACATGGATGGATTCCCGCCTACGCGGGAATGACAGCCATGTAGAACAACCTTCTACGCCGGCTCTAAATGATCCACCAACAACTGCACATTCTTACGACCTTTATACTCATTCACATCCAATCGATAAGCTAAATGCACTTTCTCACATCGATGATTAGGCCATACCGTCGTATCAACAAAAAACGCGATAGCCTCTATCACCTTACCATCTTTATCTAATTTCAATTTTAAATGCTTATCACCCACGATCCGTTGTTCTAAAATACGAAACGTATTATCAAACATAGGCTCAGGAAATGCCTGCCCCCAAGGACCGCCATCTCGCAACAATGTTGCCACATCTAAATTAAAATCGTCTGTCATCAATTCGCCATCACTGAACAAAGAATGCTGCAATTGCTCGGACGTTAATTGACTAGAAACCACCTCATTAAATACCTTCATAAATTGCTTCAACGAGGTACTCGCCATCGTCAAACCAGCAGCCATTGCATGTCCGCCAAACTTTGCCATCAATCCTGGATATTGCGCATCAATTAAAGCCAAAGCATCACGAATATGAAAACCAGTAATTGAACGTGCTGACCCTTTAATCTCACCCTCTTGCCCAGGTGCAAAAACAATAACAGGTCGATGGAAGCGATCCTTAATACGCGAGGCTAAAATCCCAATCACACCTTGATGCCAAGAGTCATCGTACAAACACAAACCCTTAGGTAAGTCGCCTTTTAACTGCTCTGTTAACTTCGCTAGCGCATTCAGTGCCTGCTCTTGCATACCCTGCTCAATGCTACGGCGCTCTTGGTTAAGCTGATCTAGCGTGCGAGCAATTTGTCGGGCATGAATAGAATCATCTGTTAGCAAGCATTCTATCCCTAAGGACATATCATCCAAACGTCCTGCTGCATTCAACCGTGCACCAACAGCAAACCCTAAATCAGCTGCAACAATTCGTGTAAACTCTCGTCCGCCGACTTCAAGTAACGCCACAATACCTGGCGCACATTGACCCGCACGAATACGACGTAAACCTTGATGCACCAAAATACGATTATTACGATCCAGTTGCACTAAATCTGCAACCGTTCCAAGGGCCACTAAATCTAACAAACGCCCCATATTAGGCTCGGGTATAAACTTACGCTTAAACCAATCAATACTCAGTAATTGACGTCTAAGCGCTAACATCACATAAAAAATAACGCCGACACCGGCTAAATTTTTACTAGGAAAGGTATCATTCGGTTGATTAGGATTAACAATAGCATCTGCATTCGGCAACGTGGCAGCTGCTAAATGGTGATCGGTCACAATGACCTTAATCCCCAATGCCTTAGCTGCATCAACGCCTGCATGATTTGCAATACCGTTATCAACAGTGACAATATATTCTGGTGAGTATTCTTTAGCAGCGACCACCAACTCAGGCGTCAAACCATAACCATACGCAAAACGATTAGGTACTAAAAAATTCACATGCTGCGCGCCAAAACTACGCAACGCACGCACAGCAACAGCGGTACTAGTCGCACCATCCGCATCAAAGTCACCAACGATTAGAATACGTCGATTCTCAGTCACTGCTTGAACCAAATGGCCGACTGCAACATCAATTCCCATTAACGCTTGATACGGCAACAGCCCATCTAACTCACGATCTAATTCTGCAACCGATTCCACTTGGCGCATAGCATATACACGACGCAATAAAGGATGCAGTGTTTCTAAAGCTGCACCCAGACCTTCTGGACATTCACGTCTGATAATATTTTTCTGCATAAACTAATTTTGCGCCAATTGTAAAATACGTCGATTATATTGTTCCACCGCACCAACTCCCCAGATAGAACAAACAACCCACAATAACATGATGGGGAAAAACTTATGCGCTGTCACGACAACCATCCCTATCATCGTCATAAAAAATCCGCCCCAAAAACTGGCATACAATAGACCTAATGGGCCTAAAATAACACAAAACAATAAGGCACCCGCTACACTTTTAAATGGTAATGTTTTCATCTCGGACATCTGTCGATACTCCTTATAGATCGGGATTATCTTATGTTATTCTCTCTCAATCTGCACGAGATACCTCAAGGGAAAAGACCATGGCTCAGTTAGATTTAGATCAAAATAATGCCAAATATCAAATTCGCGGCTATCAGCCTGGCCTTATGCAAATTAATGAACAAATGTTGACACAAAGCCTTATCATCACCCCTAATCAACTGATTGAAAATTGGCCACCACAAACGATAGAAGAATTAACGGCTGAGCACCTAAAAATGATCACTGATTTAAAGCCAGATATTTTATTGATAGGCACAGGTAGCAAGCACGTATTGTTGAAGACTGATATTTACGGTGAACTAGTGAATCAAGGGATAGGCGTAGAAGTGATGTCTACCGCTGCCGCCTGCCGAACATTCAATGCGCTCGCATCGGAAGACAGAAAGGTGGCAGCAGCGTTAATCATTAAATAGGCTCAAAAAAGTGACCATGCACAACCGGATTACATTCCGCTATATCATTATTCAATGATTGCTTGAAAAAGCTAATGGCAGCAACACGATAGGCTTTAAAAGAATGCACATAATCATTTATTTCTTTTAATACTCCGCTGTTTAAATCGCATTGACCCTTCCCTCGCGGTTGCCAAAATAATCGTCCAAGAAGAGCATCAGGATTCAAGCATTGCTCTAATACCCGTATTTGATCTTGTATACAGGGTATTGTTTTTATGATGTTAAATAGATTTTCTTTTTGGCACACATAGTGCGATTGTTGATAGATGAGGATATCATCCGCCAAGACATCTTGCGGCCACTCAACGCCCGCGATAGCTGATAAAAAGTCTCGACCCTTATTAGGCAAATCATGCAAGATAAGCGCAAAAAAATTAACATCAATGAGCGATAATATTTCTTTTTGCAATACAAACGCCAGCCGATCTAACTCTGACAAATCATATAGTATCCAAGAAGCGCCATAAGCATCGTTAACGATCGCTAAGATACTAGGCTGCATTACAAAATTTAATCGTTCTGATTTTGGTAACTTTTTTAACACCCCACGTAGCTCAGAAATAGTTTCAATCTGCGTATCGCCTGTAAGCTGTTTATGTTTATACATATGCGTAACCTCTGCCCCACCCCATTTCCTTTAATATCAATGAGTTATTTTTTATAAAAAACACACTTTGAGAACCAACCGGAATGATTGAGCAAGTAATTAATGCTCTTCATCCGCCCCGGCTAATCGTGGGAATATTCTAGCTAACTTCACTCGATTATCCTTCACCTGAATAATCTCAATCGGATAACCACCAATCAACACCGCCGTCCCCGTATGCGGCAACGCTTCTAAATGCTCAATAATCAAACCATTAATCGTTCTCGGCCCATTAGACGGTAACGTCCAATGCGTGCTGCGATTAAAATCTCTAACAACTACTGTTCCTTCAACTAAATAACTGCTATCTTCCTGCAATTGCACACGCTTCATCGCATTCACGCTAGAGGTAAAATCACCGACAATTTCTTCTAAAATAGCATTCAAGGTTAACAGCCCTTTAATCTCGCCATATTCATCGACAATAAAGGCTATTTTTTCCTGGCTCTGCTGAAAATAACCCAACTGAATATTTAACAGCGTTCCTTCAGGTACAAAATAAGGTTCGTGCAAGAACTGTTGGAGCAATTCTTTATTCATATCTTTTTTTGATAACAACACACGCATCACATCACGCGTATATAAAACCCCAATCACATGATTCATTTCTTCACGATAAAATGGCACCCAATCTTGATTAATTTTCTTAATCTGGGTAACAATTTTTTCCCATGGCGCTTCTATATCAATCCCTTTAATTTCATGCTGCGGCAGCATGATGTCATTCACTGTTAATTTATTTAAATCTAAAATACCTAATAGCATGTTTTGATATTGGCGAGACATTTTGCCAGTTGTGTCGTAAACAATACTGCGCAACTCTTCTCTTGAGACAGGCTCTGATGCGTAATTGGTGACTCGTATATGCAGCAATCGCAATAAATAATTGGTAATCGCATTTGCCACCCACACAGCGGGATACAATATTCGTAAAACAATTTGAATAGGATAAGCCACCAATTGGGCAACTTTATCAGGATAAATAGCAGCAATCGTTTTAGGTGCAATTTCAGAAAAGATTAAAACAACAAAAGCGAGCAAGACGGCCGCCAATAAAGCGCCTTTATCACCCCAAAAATGAAAAGCAATCAAGGTAGCTAAAGAAGATGCGAGCATATTAGCGAATGTATTACCAATTAAAATAGCACCTAATAATCGATCTGGGCGCTTTAATAACTGTAATAAGCGAATAGCATAACGTTTTTTTAATCTTGCTTTATGCCGTAGCCGATAGCGATTCACTGCCATTAAACTAGTTTCTGCACAAGAAAAAAAGGCTGCCAGCAAAATAAGCAAAATGAGAACGATACTAAATAGTAAAATCTGAAATTGACTCACAACGTATCCTTATTTGGGCGTGCGTATATGATTATTACATTTGACCGTATAGTCGGCAAGCAATTGAGGACTGATGCGTGAGGTGAGCTGTGACTTTATCCACACCACAATGCCATCGGCCTAGAATTTGCACCACCCGTCAGTTATCGTATAAAATACCATCCTACCTGTGCTGGGATAACCAACATGAGCGAGAGCCGCCAACAACAAGACACCTCTATAATAGTCGAAGAAGATCCCCTCATCTTCCCCGACCATCCTCATGATATTGAATCATTACAATCGACTGAGCTGCCTAGCCGCTACAAGCTAAACAAACTCAGCCAAGCCTTGGTAGGCACCACCATGCTAGTCAACGCTGTCTGTATAGCAGGATTAAATACAACCTCTCTACATAGCATGCACTATCCTCTACCCTTCGCCCTCACCTCAGCAAGCATCTCCATTTTTACTGAGCTAGGCTTAAGCCAAAAATTTACCGTCCCCGGCATAGATGAAATTGCCAGCATGGTGAAACATAAAAGCCTGCCCAATAAAGAACAAGATCAAGAAGAATGGCCAACAGATTTACCTTACACAACTGAAATAGCCGCCCTTGCGCTTGGCTTGTTTTGCACGGGCGTATCAGCCTATCACTACGGTGGTCAAATTTATTTTTGGGCAAGAACCATCCCCGACGAACAAAATTACCGTTTTGCACAAGCTATTAATCCATTAGCGTGGAAGATATTCAGTGGCTTTTGTGCAGGCAGCGTGGTGACTAATTTAATTTGTGGACAAGGGCTTGAAACCATCAAAGCATTTAGGCGCCGTCTTTCAGGCAAGCTACCGCTAACTTATACATCGTTCAGAGATATCTTTAGCTTAAGTGTAGGTAACCTATTAATTGGTATTCCCTACGTCACTGCCGTCAGTCTAATGAATATTCAAGGCAGCATAGAAGCACAACCTTTTTTTAAGCTATCGCCTAGCTTATTTACAACTATGGCACTTACGATTGCAGACGCCAGTGGCAACTATTGTTTAAACGGTTTATTCATCCCACAAATCATTCATAACGTATTAACCCAATTCACACATAACGATGCAATCAACTACAAACAGATAATTAGTTTAAGTATCGCTTTAACATTATCAGGCCTACATACCTACACTCAATACACCATGGCAGCAAGCACCCTAGAAACCCTCAGTAAAAATTTAAATATTTATAGCGCCGCAACAACATGGATAGCCTCTCTTCTCAGTATTTTGTATGCGGAAGGAGAATTCATTACCAGCAGTCAAACGCTTTATAATGGTGCTTACGCGATGCTCGACTGGGCAACGCAACGAGACAAAAAAAATACCCCAGCACCAGAGCACGCCGGCGAAAACACCCCTCTTTTGGGCAAAAAGCCATCGCTTACACAAATAAGCCTATTTGCAAATGCCGCTATTAATGATGATACCCCTGAGGATATAGCTGCAAAACAATCTAAATGCAGGTGTACTATTTTATAGCTCCCTTAGGTATACTCTACCCCGCATATCCCAACGTGGCTGGAAAACAAATGTTTAATAATTTATCTGATCGTTTAAATAAAGTTATCAAAAACCTGAGCGGCCAAGGTCGCCTGACAGAAAGTAATATTGAAGATACGCTGCGCGAAATCCGCATTGCGCTATTAGAGGCAGATGTCGCCCTCCCTGTCGCCAAAGAATTCATTGAACACATAAAAGCCAAAGCGCTCGGTCAAGCCGTAATGGAAAGCCTGACACCTGGTCAGGAATTAGTAAAACTGGTACACCAAGAATTAATCACCTTAATGGGTGAATATAATGAGACGCTTAATTTAGCTGCTCAACCACCTGTTGTTATCTTAATGGCAGGCTTGCAAGGTTCTGGTAAAACCACCACCGTGGCAAAACTGTCTCGCTGGTTAAAAGAAACCCAAAAGAAATCTGTCCTAGTGACTAGTGCTGATATTTATCGCCCTGCTGCGATTGATCAGTTAGAAACCTTAGCAAAAAATATTGGCGTTGAATTCTATCCTAGCCTTACATCTCAAGATCCTATTGATATTGCTAAAGGTGCTATTCAAGCTGCAAAAAACAAAGTCATTGATGTTGTTATTATTGATACCGCTGGTCGTTTACATATAGACGAGCAAATGATGAGTGAGATTAAGCGCCTGCATGCTGCTATTAATCCGCTAGAAACATTATTTGTCGTTGACAGCATGACCGGTCAAGATGCTGCCAATACTGCCAAAGCATTCAATGAAGCACTACCATTAACCGGCATCATATTAACAAAAGCTGATGGTGATGCACGCGGTGGTGCTGCCCTTTCCATCCGTCAAATTACTGGCAAACCCATTAAATTTATTGGTATGGGTGAAAAGATTGATGCATTGGAACCTTTCTATCCCGATCGTATTGCTTCCCGTATTTTAGGCATGGGCGACGTGCTTACTTTAATTGAAGAAGCCGAACGCACGATCGATAAAAAGAAAGCTGAAAAATTAGTTAAAAAAATCAAAAAAGGTAAATCCTTTGATTTAGGTGATTTTCTTGATCAACTCAAGCAAATCCAAAACATGGGCGGCATGATGGGCATTATGAGTAAGCTGCCTGGCATGGGTCAGCTGCCTCAGCATGTTAAAGATCAAATGAATGATAAAAAATTAGTGAAAATCGAAGCTATGATTAACTCGATGACACCTAAAGAGCGCCGTTTCCCTGACCTCATTAAAAATTCCCAAAAACGTCGTATTGCGACCGGTTCTGGTACCGATATTCCTGATGTTAACCAGTTGTTGAAGCAATTTTTGATGATGCAAAAAATGATGAAAAAAATGTCCAAAAAAGGCGGCATGATGAAAATGATGCGCGGCTTGCAAGGCAAAATGCCATTTGGTGGCGGTGGTGGGATGCCCGGGATGCCTTTTTAGTTTGCAACCACCCAAAACTCACGTATAATTCAGCGCTTTTAGCACTTATATAAGTTGTATCAGAGGAATTTAAACCATGGTAGTTATTCGTTTATCTCGCGGCGGCGCCAAGAAACGCCCATTTTATCATATCGTTGTGGCTGACAAGCGTTCCGCGCGTGACGGTCTTTTCATTGAGCGTTTGGGCTATTTCAACCCTATCGCAACAGGCAAAGAAGTACGTTTAAGCTTAAATGTTGAACGTGCACAAGAATGGATCGGTAAAGGCGCACAGCCATCTGATCGTGTAGCTAGCTTAATCAAAGGCTACAAACCAGAAGCTGAAGAAGCTGCTAAGTAAGCATTGTTGATGAAACAAGCTGATACAGCATACATCACGGTGGGCAAAATAGGCTCCACCTACGGGGTAAAAGGCTGGCTCAAAATTCATACCTATACTGAATTTAGTGCCAGCATTCTCCAATACAAGCCCTGGTATATCTCCAATCCTAACGGATCTTGGACAGAAATCGACGTTGAAGACGGCCGCCCGCATGGCAAAACCATTGTTATTAAATTCGCAGAAATTAACACGCCAGAAGGTGCTCGCCTTTTAACCAATCGCATGATTGCCATCAAACGAGAGCAATTACCCAAATTAAGCCAAAAAGAATATTATTGGTCAGACCTCGAAGGTCTAGCCGTAATTGATCAACATGGGACTATGTTAGGCCATGTTGCTTACTTAATGGAAACGGGCTCGAATGATGTGATCGTGATCAAAGACGACAAAGAAAAAGAACACGCTATCCCCTACCTATCAGGCGATGTCATCCTGAATATTGATCTTGAGAAACGTGAGATTCACGTTAATTGGGAATTATTTTAGTGCAATTTGGCATTATCAGCCTTTTTCCAGAGATGTTTCAGGCACTCAATGTAGGCATCACTGGTCGGGCTCAAAAAGACAAATTACTAGAATTACAGATATGGAATCCTCGCGATTTCACCACCGACAAGCATCAAACCGTTGATGCAAGGCCTTATGGCGGTGGACCTGGCATGGTCATGATGGCGGAGCCTTTGCAGGCCGCTATACATGCCGCAAAGCAAGTCGCCAAAAAGCCTCCCACGGTCATTTACCTCTCTCCTCAAGGCAAGCCCTTCAATCAAGCGGCCGCTCAAGAATTAGTTGAGAAAGGATCGTTGATTTTGGTGGCTGGACGCTATGAAGGGATAGATGAACGCCTAATAGAGCAAGAAATAGATGAAGAATGGACCATTGGGGATTATATCCTGACAGGCGGAGAATTGGCGGCTATGGTGATGATAGATGCCATGACACGACTCATCCCAGGCGCAGTGGGTGACCAAGCGTCTGTGACAGAAGATTCCCTTACCTCAGGCTTATTGAAATATCCTCAATATACACGGCCAGAATTGATTAATAATTTACCTGTTCCACCAGTGTTAGTAAGCGGGAATCATAAGGAAATTAATCGTTGGCGCTTAAAAGCGTCTTTAGGCAAGACCTGGTTGAGACGGCCTGATTTATTGGCTAGAAAAGAATTAAGCAAGGAAGAGGCGACCTTACTTGATGAATTTATTAAAGAATTACCTAAGTAAACTGGTAATAATATTGTCATTCCCGCGCAGGCGGGAATCCATCTATAAATTTACACCAGCTGTGTATTCAGGATGGGTTCCCGCCTACGCGGGAACGACAACGAGGCGAGGAACCTCCTTACCACAAAACATGTAAAAACCACGAAATAACACTCGATAATTGAATGAAATATGTATAGAATTGCCGGACTTGTTAGGGGAAGAAGAAAATGAGTAACAAAATTATTCAAGCACTAGAAACCGAATTTATGAAAAGCGCTAAAACATTACCAGCTTTTCAACCAGGCGACACTGTCGTTGTTCAAGTTAAAGTAAAGGAAGGTGAACGTAGCCGTTTACAATCTTTTGAAGGCGTTGTTATTGCTAAGCGTAACCGTGGTTACAACTCTGCTTTCACCGTACGTAAAATATCTCACGGTGTTGGTGTTGAGCGCGTTTTCCAAAGCTACAGCCCAATCATTGAATCAGTTGAAGTGAAACGTCGTGGTGCAGTTCGTCGTTCCAAACTTTACTACATGCGTGAACTCAGCGGTCGTGCTGCACGTATTAAAGAAAAGTTACCAAACCGCGCAGTTATTGCAGCTAAAGCTGCCGCTGCCGCAGCTACTGAAGATAAAAAAAGCGCTGAGTAAATCGGTTGTTAATAAAAAAACCCGCCTAATGGCGGGTTTTTTGTTGCCCGGTGTAACCCGCATGACATGCTGAGGGATCAACGCATAATTATAGGTTTTCTGTAAACCAAACATTGTCGTCCCCGCGAAGGCGGGGATCCATCCTTAATATACACCGGAGTAACAATATGGATGGATCCCCGCTTTCGCGGGGACGACAGCATCTGCAGATGAAAGCTTATGTAATAAAGCCGCTAGCAATACACTCAAATTATGCGGCTATCCCTCAGCATGAAATGCGGGGCACACCACTGATTACCATTATTTTATTAAGGATAATTCATGCCTTTAGAAAAACCAAAACGTAATATTTTTACTCGAATATTTTTCCGAGCAATTCGCATCCCCCTGCTTTATCTAATCGCCGGCATTATTTGCTTGATGCTCTCAACCATTGATGACATGGTCGTTCAACTGAGTCGATTCAAGCACATTTTTGACCTCAGCGATAAAATTGGCAATATCCTGGTTGTATTAGCACTAATTATTTTCATATACAACTTTAGCGTATTAGTTTGCCGGCATTTTGAAAGCAAGCTCAAAGAAACGCATAAAATGTCTGTTTTAATATTGAGTAATATTAGAAAAAGTTTGCGTATTATTTTTGTATTGGTTGCGATTAACGCCATTATTTCGCTGCTAGGCCCCCATAAGAACTACGAATATATTATTAATAATATTATTAACACGATTATTATCGGCTCGATTGGCTGGATAATGATCCAGGCACTCTACACATTTGAAGCTTACATTTTTCAACGCATGACGAGAATGTCGATAGAAGATAATGGGCGCGCGAAAGCCATTTACACCAAGACTCACATATTAAGAAACATTGGCACGGCAGTCATTATTTTCATCACCATGGCAGCTATTCTAATGAGCTTCAGTAGCTTTAGAAATATCGGCATCAGCTTACTGGCTTCTGCCGGTTTCTTAACGGCGATTATTGGTTTATCCGCTCAAAAAACATTATTTTCTTTATCCTCCGGTTTGCAAATTGCACTCGCTCAACCCATCCGTCTTGGTGATACGGTCGTAATAGACAAAGATTCTGGCGTGATTGAAGAGATAACACTGACTTATGTCACCATGAGAATGGGCGATAGAAAACGCTTAATTGTACCTATCAGCTATTTCATTGAAAAGCCTTTTGAAAACTGGTCGCATGACGCAAAAAGCTTACGCAGCAGCTTAATATTTAATGTAGGCTTTAAGCTACCCATTAGTATTTTACGCACCGAATTTGAGCGTATTGTTGAAAACTCTCCCGCTTGGGATGGTGAAGTTAAAAAATTACAGGTTGCTGATCTAAACGAAAAAAACGTAGAAATTAGAATTCAGATTAGCGCTCAAAATGCGGATAACCTTTCTGATCTGCGTTCAGAAATTAGAGAAAAGATTTTGGATTTTATTCAACGAAATTATCCTGAGAGTTTTCCTAAAAGTTAAGATGATTACTGCCTGTCATTCTCGCCTGCGCGCATTAATGTCTGCCCGGGAGTGACACAGAGGTTTACGCACACAATCAGTTAAATATGAACAAATTACCTGATATGGTATATAATTTGGACTGGCCAATTATATATCCACGCTAATACCCATTTAATGAAAAACCAAAAGATTCAACAAGATAATTTAAGCTTCGCACATCCTCTAGTTCGTGAATGGTTTCTCACCAAACTAGGAGAACCCACCGAGCCCCAAAAACTCGGCTGGCCTGCTATTTTAGCGCACGAACCCACACTCATTTCCGCCCCGACCGGCTCAGGTAAGACACTGGCTGCCTTCCTAGTCTGCATAGACCAATTAGTCAGAAAAACCATCAATGGGGAGATAAAAGATGAAACAGAAGTACTGTACGTTTCCCCTTTAAAAGCACTCGTAAATGATATTCAAAAAAATCTCATACAACCGCTAGAAGAAATCTTTGAATTAGGAAGAACACAGGGGTTAGCGCTACCTGAAATTCGCGTTGCTGTTCGAACTGGTGATACCCCTACTAAAGAACGCGTCAGTATGCTTAAAAAACCACCGCATATTTTAGTAACAACACCTGAATCACTCTATATATTATTGACAGCGGAAAAAAGTCGGGCTTTGCTAACAACAATACAAACGATTATCGTCGATGAAATTCACGCGCTGGCGGATGATAAACGAGGCGCTCATTTGGCCTTGTCACTTGAACGTTTAGAAGCATTAACGATTAAAAGTCCTATTCGTATCGGCTTATCAGCAACGCAAAAACCATTAGAAGTCGTTGCCAATTTTTTAACGGGCAATCATCGTCCTCTGCCTAATATTATTAATATAGGCCACGCCAGACATCTAGAGTTAACAGTGGAAGTTCCTAAAATGGAATTAGGCGCAGTTGCATCAAATGAATTATGGGATGAAATTTATGATCGCATTGCTGCGCTTGCAGAAGAAAACCGCTCTACTATTATTTTTGCCAATACAAGAAGAATTGCCGAACGCGCTGCACACCACTTAGCCGATCGTCTAGGGCCAGATAAAGTCATTGCACATCATGGCAGCTTATCGCGCGAAATTAGGTTAGCTGCGGAAACAAAATTAAAAAATGGAGAATTGAAAGCATTAGTCGCAACCGCTTCTTTAGAATTAGGTATTGATGTTGGTTTTGTTGATTTAGTTTGTCAACTAGGCTCACCACGCTCTATTGCTGCAACCTTACAACGTGTCGGGCGTGCAGGTCACTGGCATGGCGCGATCTCCAAAGGTAAATTATTTCCAACCACCCGCGATGATTTATTAGAATGCGCCGCTCTCGCTCAAGCAATACATGAAGGCGATTTAGATAAATTAATCATCCCTATTGAACCTTTAGATATCTTAACTCAACAAATAGTTGCTACTTGCGCCGCTAGTGATTGGCAGGAAGATGATTTATACGAATTAGTCACTCACGCCTTCCACTATAAAAATTTATCTCGTGAACGCTTTGACCAATTACTAGATATGCTCGCTGACGGTATCGCAGGATCACGTGGCCGATATGGCACTTACTTATTTAGAGATAAAGTAAATGGCCAAGTAAAAGGTCGTCGAGGCGCAAGATTAACGGCCATCACTAATGGCGGCGCCATCCCTGATAATGCTTTATTTACTGTTATTGATGAACCGACAGGTAATATGGTAGGCACCTTATCTGAAGATTTTGCTGTCGAAAGTCACCGAGACGATATTATTTTATTAGGCAGTACTTCTTGGCGCATCAGAAAAATTGAAAGTGATACGGGTCGCCTATTGGTGGAAGATGCTCATGGAGCGCCGCCTAATGTACCTTTCTGGCTAGGCGAGGCGCCCGGTAGAACTATTGAATTATCAGAAAGACTAAGTCAATTACGCGAAGCGATCGATAGCCATTTATCAAAATCGCAACTTAGTACCAGTGCTTGGCTGCAAAAAAATTGCCATGTGAGCCCTTATGCAGCTGAACAAATTATTAAATATTTTTTACAAGCTAAAGCCGTCCTAGGCAGCATCCCCTCCCAAACAAATATTATTGCTGAGCGTTTTTTTGATGAAGGTGGCGGTATGCAATTAATTATTCATGCTCCTTTTGGCGCACGCATTAACAAGGCATGGGGTCTGGCTTTAAGAAAATGTTTTTGTCGCTCTTTTAACTTTGAATTACAAGCAGCTGCTACCGATAATGGCATCAATATTTCGCTAACCGAGCAACATAGTTTTCCTTTAGCCGATGTCTTTGCTTTTCTAAATCCAAAAACAGTCACTAAAACACTCACGCAAGCGGTCTTACAATCTCCTTTATTCGGCACTCGTTGGCGTTGGGATGCAGGACGATCTCTTGCATTAGTCCGATATCGTGGCGGTAAAAAAATTCCACCGCATATATTAAAAATGCTCTCTAACGATTTACTAGCAGCTGTATTTCCTGACGCAGCAGCCTGCCAAGACAATCTTGATGGTCGTGATATAGAGCTGCCAGATCATCCACTAACAGACGAAGCCATTAAAGATTGTTTAACGGAAGCATTAGATCTCGAAGGTCTTATTGATTTACTGACTAAAATAAATAATAAGGAAATTCGCTGCGTAGCGGTGGATACTCCCCTTCCTTCTGTCTTTTCGCATGAAATTTTAAATGCTAATCCTTATGCTTATTTAGATGACGCTCCTTTAGAAGAACGGCGTGCTCGTGCCGTAGAAATGCGCCAAATTTTACCTGAAGCCTTACAAAAAATAGGGATGTTAGATGCTGATATTATTGCAGACGCTAAAGAACAAGCATGGCCAGATGTACGCAATGCAGATGAATTACAAGATACCCTGCAAACACTCATTGCACTACCTGCAGATATAAATGTTAGAAAACAAACGACCAATCACTGGTTACATTTTTTTGAGAAATTAATGCAGGATAATCGTGCCAGCATTGCCACTATTGATAACCGATCATTTTGGGTATCAGCAGAAAAGGTAAAAACCTTTATGCTTATCTACCCTACTGCTACTTTTAAACATATATTGCCCCCTATTAAAGAGAAACTAGTTAGTGAAGAAGAAGCCCTCATCACTATGTTACGTGGCTGGATGTTGCATCTAGGTCCTACGACCAATGACGAGTTAAGCTATTTATTAGCACTGCCATCTACGGCTGTAGAACAAGCCCTCGCTCATTTGGAAATGACAGGCTTGATCCTTAGAGGACGTTACACAGGCATAGAGGAACAAGAATGGTGTGAACGTCGCCTATTAGCTCGGATTCATAAACTCACATTAAGTAAACTACGCAAAGAAATAGAACCTGTTTCTGCCGGACAATTTGTTAATTGGTTATTGGCTTGGCAACATGTTGCGCCTAATACACAATTAAATGGTGAACAAGGTTTATTGGAAATTTTACGTCAGCTGCAGGGCTTTGAAATGCCCGCTAGAGCTTGGGAAAAATATATCTTTGCCAAACGATTAACAGATTACGATCCAGATTTGCTAGATCGATTATGCTTAATGGGTATTATCGGTTGGGGAAGATTATCTAATCAATCAGCATCTAAACGTGTCATACCTTCCAGTATTGCACCTATTACTTTTTTTGTCCGCGAAACGGCAGAATGGATGGGATGTTTACCGCTTAAAAATGATGAAGACCTCACTTATCTTAGCCCTATTGCCCTGCAAATTCATCATTACTTAAAACAACATGGCGCTTCTTTCTTCATGGAAATAGTCCAAGGCGTTAATCACTTGAAGACTGTCGTGGAAAGAGGATTATGGGAATTAGTCACAGCCGGACTGACCACCGCAGATGGATTTGATAATCTACGTTCTCTCATCGACCCCAATCGTCGTTTAGGAAAACGTGGTCGCCGCATCATTCGTCATCAGTACAGCACAGGTCGATGGTCTTTATTAAAAAGACTAAATCTATCCCACGAAACCTCGATTGAATCCATGTGCTGGTTACTACTTAAACGTTATGGTGTTGTATTTAGAGATTTACTCACACGGGAAAAAAATCTTCCTCGCTGGCGAGATTTATTGATAGCCTTTAGACGCCTTGAAGATCGCGGCGATATTCGCGGAGGACGTTTTGTGAAAGGCTTTGTCGGTGAACAGTTTGCGCTACCCTATGCAATTGGTTCATTGCGCGCTAGCAAAAAACAAGAAAAACATGAAGAGATGATTACCATCTCTGCTGTTGATCCTTTAAATGTCGTTGGTTTTGTTTTGCCAGGTAGCCGCACACCAGCGCTTTCTAATAAAAAAGTTCATTTTCAGCAGGTGATGGGCGAGCAATCTTTAGACATCACTAGTGAGTAATTTATAGTCCGCGCACAATGATACAATCCTCTTATCTCGTCGTCCCGCGCGTAGGTACGGGACGACGAGTGCGAACTATCTTTTATATTAAATGAAATTGAAACAAACTAATTCCAATTTCGACCATAATTAAGATAATGATAATACTTTCCAACAAACTGGAATGCCGATGCTGCACTTGGGTATTCAAAATATCCAATAATTCTTGCAATACATCTAACTTTTGATTCAAGGCCATGACTCGGCTAGGGATATCCAAAAACTTCTTAGCCAGTATATAAAAAGGCTCTAAATTGGGGTTACGCCAAAAAAATTCAGGGGCATCTAAATATTCAATATTCAGATTAATCGAGCTGCGCGCTAAGAAAATTTCACCCATTCTTTTAAAGATATCGCGGCGGGATAAGGAAATAGCGCCTCTTTGAGAGATTTCTTCTGGGAGATGGTTATTTTTTTTGATCGCTTCTTTGATAGCAACCTCAAATGCTTCCAGCTTAATGGATTGGGCTAGTCCGTAAGAAATCGCAAGCTTTACTAACGCATCATCCGAATCTAGGGTGATGATATCAACATGCAACTGTTCGTGTGCATCAATATCTATCTCATCACCATACTGATAATAAAAATGATCGGTTTCAATTGTTTGTAGTGGGTGGGTAGCAAATGCCGGCATTTGCTTTAATAATTCATCTTCAAATTGCTTCTCTAACCCCCAGCTTACAAAACAGCCAAAATTAAAAAAGAATAAATCACCCTTTTGCGTGGGGTGTGCAACCTGTAATACATCACGAGTAATACGGGTAGTATAGCCCTGCTTCTTAAAGAAGCTCGCCAATCCCAACACATCGTAGCTATCTGCTGTACAAAAAGCGAGGCAACGCATGAAAGTGTGCAAGATGTCCGTGTTTTGCATGATTATCACTGATGTTAGTTTGGAGGTTACAGTCTAAAGCAAAGGTGGAAAGGGATGCAATAGCTACCGCCGTCATTGCGAGTAGTGTAGCCCGGCAAATCTTTTG
>JBAQCP010000191.1:0-14839 GCA_049294295.1 Gammaproteobacteria bacterium
AAGCAACCCAGGCTTTATTGCCCATTTGCAAAGAAGCATAAAGCCTGGGTTGCTTCGCTCGCGCTCGCAATGACGGTATTATCTCTCTTATCCTTCACTGCGTTCAGGATGACAGTAGAGTGTATCGCCAATTCTCAAAATTAAAAAAAAACCTCGCATTAAAGCGAGGTTTCTTAATCATTTCATTTGTTAGCGAAGCTTACGCTTGAGCTGCTTCTACTGGCTCAATGCTAACACATGCTTTGTGCATCGCGCCTTTAAAACCGAATACTACTCGGCCGGCTTTTAATGCAAACAAAGTATGATCTTTACCTAACCCAACATGCATACCTGGGTGGAATTTTGTACCACGTTGTCTAACGATGATTTCGCCCGCTTTAACAATTTGGCCGCCGAATCGTTTAACACCAAGGTACTTGGGATTAGAATCGCGACCGTTACGTGTACTACCACCAGCTTTTTTCTGTGCCATTGCCGTGAACCTCTAAAAAGAACTATTAAGCCTGAATTTGCGTAATTTTAACTTCGGTATAGTTTTGTCTATGACCTTGCCATTTTTCATGGTGCTTACGACGACGGAACTTAATAATATGAATTTTTTTATGACGACCGTGAGAAAGAACCTCTGCGGAAACTTTGCAGCCTTCCAAATAAGGACGTCCTACTTTTGCGGTCTCACCTTCACCAACCATTAATACTTGGTCAAAGTCGAATGTCGCGCCTACGTCTCCATCTAAGGATTCAAGCTTAAGGGTCTGCCCTTCTATAACGCGATATTGTTTACCGCCACTAATAATTACTGCGTACATTTGAAAACACTCCAACGCGTTCTATTCAGAACATCTTTAAAAGAGGGAGGGATTATATTTTAATAACCCGTCCCTCGCAACTATTTCAAAAAAGACTTAAGCCGCTGCCTCGTCACCATCACGACGATCAACTAATTCGATGATAGCCATAGGCGCGTTGTCACCTTTACGGAAACCACATTTCAGGATACGGATATAACCGCCTGGACGTGATTTAAAGAAAGGCCCGATATCATCAAATAATTTTTGAACGATATCACGATCACGTAAACGAGAGAATGCTAGACGACGAGCATGCAAAGTATCTTGCTTGCCAAGCGTAATCATAGGCTCAATAAATCTTCTCAATTCTTTTGCCTTAGGCAAAGTTGTTGTAATTAATTCATGACGAAGTAAGGAAACCATCATGTTTTTAAACATTGCCTTTCTATGGCTGCTATTTCGGCTTAACGCACGACCACTATTACCATGACGCATAACTAGAACCCTTTTTTATTGTACTTAAAAACTATCTTTTACCTTCATCAGCAGATGCTGGTGAACGCCAACCATCAATCTTGGTACCCAAGCCTAAACCATGAGCAAGTAAGACATTTTTAATCTCTGTTAAAGATTTTTTGCCTAAATTTGGTGTTCTCAAAAGATCAGCTTCTGTACGTTGTACAAGATCACCAATGAAGAAAATGTTTTCAGCTTTTAAGCAGTTAGCTGAGCGAACAGTTAACTCCAAATCATCAACTGGACGATGATAAATAGGGTTCACTGAATCTTCACGTGATAATTTTTCTTGAACTAATGGCGCTGATTGAAGATCAACGAATGCAGCCAACTGTTGTTGTAAAATGGTTGCAGAACGTCTAATTGCTTCTTCTGGATCAAGCGTACCGTTTGTTTCAAGGTCTATTACTAATTTATCTAAGTCAGTACGCTGTTCAACACGCGCATTTTCAACGGTGTAAGCAACACGGCGTACTGGACTAAAACTAGCATCAATATGTAATGCACCAATAATGGATTTGCCTTCGCCTTTATGAGTTAAAGTCGCAGCAGGTTGATAACCTCTACCAATCGCTACTTTAAGGGTCATATTAAGCTCGCCACTTTCATTTAAGTGAGCAATTACATAATTTGGATTAACAATTTCAATATCGTGTTCAACTTCAATGTCGCCAGCGAGCACTGGACCAGGACCTTTTTTATGTAACTTTAAGGTCACTTCATGACGGCCGTGCATTCTGATTGAAACGCCCTTTAAGTTTAAGAGAATTTCAACAACATCTTCCTGAAGACCAGAGATCGCACTGTATTCATGCAGAACGCCATCAATTTTGACTTCAACAATAGCAGCACCAGGCATAGAAGATAGTAAAATTCTACGTAAGGTGTTACCTAATGTGTGCCCAAAACCACGCTCTAGCGGTTCTAATGTGATTTTCGCATGAAAAGGCGAAATCGTCTCAACAGCAATTTCACGAGGTGTTAAAAAATCGAATGGATTATTTTGCATGTAACAACCTCTCTATCCCAGAAGACTATTTAGAATACAATTCAACAATTAACTGTTCATTAATATCAGCAGCAAAATCCGCTCTATCAGGCATGGATTTAAACGTACCGCTAAATGCACCCGCATCAACTTCTAACCATGCGCAAGCAGTACGTGCTTGAGCCAAGGTAAGTGCTGATTGAATACGTAATTGTTGTCTTGAACCTTCACGAACACTAACAATATCACCAGCTGCAACAATGTAAGATGGAATGTTCACACGCTTACCATTTACAAGAATGCCGCCATGATTAACTAATTGTCTTGATTCCGCACGGGTAGAACCAAAGCCCATACGATATACGACGTTATCTAGTCTACTTTCTAGCAATTTCAACAAGTTTTCACCGGTTGAGCCCTTAACACGAGCAGCTTTTTTGAAGTAGTTTCTAAATTGACGCTCAAGAACGCCATAAGTACGTCTTACTTTTTGTTTTTCACGTAACTGGATACCATGTTCAGTTTCGCGGCCACGACGCGCGCCATGTTGACCAGGAGCCGTGTCTAATTTACATTTTGTTTCTAGCGCTCTAACACCGCTAGTTAAAGAAAGATCTGCTTTCTCACGACGTGAAAGCTTTAATCTAGGACCTAAATACCGTGCCATTTATTATACCCTCTCTACACACGTCTTTTCTTTGGAGGACGGCAGCCGTTAAACGGAATACCGGTCACATCTGTAATGGAAACCACTTTTAATCCTGCTGCATTAAGTGCTCGAATCGCAGATTCTCTACCAGGACCAGGACCTTTTACTCGCACTTGCACGTTTTTCATGCCGTAGTTTTCAACTACTGCTGTACCTGCCTTTTGTGCAGCTTCACCAGCAGCATAAGGGGTAGATTTACGTGAACCACGATAGCCGCAGCTAGCAGCACTTGTCCAAGCAACAGAGTTACCTTGAACGTCAGTGATGGTTACAATGGTATTGTTAAAAGATGAGTATATATGAGCGATACCATCACTAATTTGGCGTTTAATCTTTTTACGGGATTTACCCGCAGCAGCTTTACCAGCAGATCCAGGCGCTTTAGTACCAGTACCAGCGCCAGTTGAGCCTGTGCCCTTAGAACCTTCGGTGTCTTCAGCTTCAGTTGTAATTGGTGCATTTGACATTTAGATATCTACCCTAATTATTTACTTTTTCTTTTACCTTTGCGTGTGCGCGCATTAGTTTTGGTTCGCTGTCCATGAACTGGTAAGCCACGTTTGTGACGACCACCACGGTAAGTGCCAAGTTCAACTAGACGCTTAATATTCATTGATACTTCACGGCGCAAGTCACCTTCCACACGGAGTTTACCGACTTCACCACGTAAAACATCTAATTCAGCTTCTGTTAAGTCTTTTACTTTTTTAGTTGGCGCAACATTTGCTGAATCACAAAGTTCTCTAGCACGTTGTCTACCAACACCATATATAGCAGTAAGCCCGATAACAACGTGCTTCTGCATTGGTATTATTACGCCTGCGATACGGGCAGTCATTCAATCACTCCTAACATTCTTACACTCACGTAAACAATTGAATCAAATCATACAAAAAGGTGCATGATTTTAATCTTCAATTAGAAATAAATCAACCTTAACCTTGTCTTTGCTTATGACGCTTTTCTTTGCAAATGATTCTAACGGTGCTTTTCCGTTTGATTACTTTGCAATTTCGGCAAATTTTCTTTACTGACGCACCTACTTTCATCTTTCTTACCCCAAAATATCAAGTCAACTTAAGAACTTAGCGTGGTAGGCCTAAACCACTACCGCCACGTAAATTCGCTTTCTTTAATAGTGATTCATATTGATACGACATAATATGAGCTTGGACTTGAGCCATAAAGTCCATTACCACTACTACAATAATTAACAAAGAAGTACCGCCAAAATAGAAAGGCACATTCCAAGCTAGTATTAAAAATTCAGGCAACAAACAAACCAAGGTGATATAAATCGCGCCAGCTAAGGTTAAGCGTGTCATGACAGTGTCAATATAACGCGCTGTTTGCTCGCCTGGACGTATCCCTGGAATAAATGCACCAGATTTTTTCAAATTATCCGCTGTTTCTTTAGGGTTAAATACCAATGCGGTATAAAAGAAGCAGAAGAAAATAATTCCGATACTAAACAACAACATATGCAAAGGTTGACCCTGCTGCAATGAAATGCTTAACGTACCCAACCACTCAAAACCCTTGGTATGACCAAACCACTGCGCAATAGTAGCAGGAAAAAGGATAAGACTCGATGCAAAAATAGGTGGAATGACACCAGCCATGTTAATTTTTAACGGTAAATGGTTAGTTTGGGCAGCATAAACCTTCCCACCCTGCATTCTCCGCGCATAATTAATGGTGATTCTACGTTGCGCCCTTTCTACAAAGGTAACAAACGCCACAACCCCTAAAACTGCAACAGCTATGATTAATAACACAATAATCTGTAGCTGGCCTTCTCTTACTTGTTCCAACGTTCTACCTAAAGCAGCTGGCAATCCTGCAACGATACCTGCAAAAATCAGCATGGATATACCATTACCGATTCCTCGCTCAGTCATCTGTTCGCCTAACCACATTAAAAACATTGTCCCGGTGACCAAGGTCAATGTGGTTGTAAAATAAAACGAAATACTAGGAGAAATCGCTACATTATTCGCTATTAGCATTTTTGAAACGCCAATTGCTTGGAATGCAGACAATACCACCGTCCCGTAACGGGTATATTTGTTTATCTTACGCTGACCGGCTTCACCTTCTTTTCTTAATTCAGATAGTTTAGGTGAAAGCACGGAGAGTAATTGAACAATAATCGATGCGGAAATATATGGCATAATGCCCAGCGCGAACACACTGAAGCGCATTAATGCACCACCAGAGAACATATTAAACAACCCAACAATATTATTTTGTTGAGAATTGAATAGCTCCTGCAGTCGAAGTGGATTTAATCCTGGTACCGGGATGTATGAGCCAATGCGAAAAATCACAATGGCGATTAATACAAACAATAACCTGTACTTTAAATCTGCAAATCCACTTGATTTGCTATTTGCGCCCAGCCTTCCTGCTGCCATTTACGCCTCTACTTTTCCTTTAGCTGCTTCAATTGCCTTGCGAGCACCAGCTGTTACAGAAATACCGCGAATAGTAACGCTGCGGGTGATTTCGCCTGAACCAATTACTTTTACATCTTTTGTATCCGATCTAACGATACCAGCGCTGATTAAAGTTGCTAAATCAACAGTGTCTGCGTCTAATTTATTAATCTCAGATAAATACACTTCTTCACGAGTTAAAGCAGCTAAAGAACGGAAACCTGATTTAGGAATACGTCTTTGCAAAGGCATCTGACCGCCTTCAAAACCTACTTTATGATAACCACCCGCTCTAGCGCGCTGACCTTTGTGACCACGAGCACATGTTTTACCCTTGCCTGAGCCAATACCGCGACCCAATCGCTTAGATTTCGTTTTTGAACCAGGTGCTGGCTGTAAAGTATTGAGATACATCTTTACATTTCCTCTACCAAAATTAATTATATTTTACTTAGCGGGATCTTACTCGCCTAGTAAATCGTCGACAGTTTTACCACGCTTTGCAGCCATGTGTTCTGGTGTAGAAATACCAGCTAAGCCATTTAAGGTTGCTCTCACAACATTAATTGGGTTGGTCGAGCCACTGATTTTAGCTAGTACGTTTTTAACGCCTAATACTTCAAATACAGCGCGCATCGCACCACCAGCAATAATACCGGTACCTTCAGAAGCTGGCTTCATAAACACTTCAGTTGCGCCGTGCTTACCAATAATCGTATGGTGCAAGGTTCCATTTTTCAAAGGAACACGTACCATATTCTTACGAGCAGCATCTAATGCTTTAGTAATCGCACTAGGCACTTCACGAGATTTACCAGTACCAAATCCAACAAGTCCGTCACCATTACCAACAACGGTTAATGCAGCAAAACTGAAAATTTTACCACCTTTAACAACTTTGGTATTACGATTGACGGCAACTAGTTTCTCTGTGTTGCCATCAGTTGTTTTTGCTTGTTCGTTAGCCATATATCACCCTTAAAATTCTAGACCGGATTCACGTGCAGCATCTGCTAACGCTTTTACACGACCATGGAATAAGAAACCTGATCGATCAAATGCGACTGAAGTAACACCAGCTTCTAATGCGCGCTTTGCAATTAGTTTTCCAACTTCTTTCGCAGCGTCAACGTTGCCTGTTACTTTCAATGTTTCTCTTAATTCTTTATCTAATGTGGATGCGTAAGCCAATGTCTTAGCGCCATCAGATGTAGTTAGCTGAGCGTATATATGGCGAGGCGTTTTGTTGATACACAAACGCATCACTTCTAATTTACGTATTCTCATACGAGTTCGCTTGGCTCTGCGCAATCTGGATTCTTGTTTATTCATCATTCACCTACTCGTTACTTCTTCTTCGTTTCTTTTAGCTCAATCACTTCATTAGCGTAGCGAACACCTTTACCTTTATAAAGTTCTGGTGGACGAACGTCTCTGATCATTGCAGCCACTTGACCTACGGTCACTTTGTCAGCACCCTTCACAAGAATTTCTGTTTGGGTTGGTGTTTCAATCGTAACGCCTTCAGGAATATTGAAAGGTGTAGGATGAGAAAAACCGAGGCTTAAGTTTAATACTTTACCTTGAGATTGTGCTCTGTAACCAACGCCTACTAAAAGCAATTTGGTTTCAAATCCTTGGCTAACGCCGTGGACAGAATTAGAAATATTCGCACGCGTTGTACCAACCACGGATCTAAATAATTTCTTCCTAGCACCAGTAATGATTTGGTCGCTATTAGTATTTGTTTTTACATTAATTTCTTGGTTTTCAATTGTCACTTTAACAAATGAATGAATTTTAACAGCAAGATTACCCTTAGGGCCTTTTACATGTAATTCATCATTTTGTAACTTCACTTCGACGCCAGCAGGAATAGCAACAGGCTTTCTTCCGACTCTTGAAGTAACTTCTGTAGTCATTGACTCGCTCCTACTCAACCGTGCATAGCACTTCGCCGCCCACTTTCTGGGTACGAGCTGCTTTGTCAGACATTACTCCTTTAGGAGTGGATACAATTGCAACACCTAAACCACCACGAACGAGTGGGATTTCGTCACAACCTTTATAAACACGTAATGCTGGACGGCTAATACGCTTAATCTTTTCGATAACGGGGCTGCCTTGATAATATTTCAACGCGACCTGTATCACTTTTTTGTTATCGGATGAAACAACATCAAATTCTTGAATGAAACCTTCATCTTTCAAAACAGTCAAAATATCTGTTTTAAACTTAGAATGAGGAACACGAACTTTTTGAATTCCGATCATTTGAGCATTTCTAATGCTCGTTAGCATATCTGCGACTGGATCTTGCACTGACATCTGGATTACCTCTCTTGTTATTACCAACTTGCCTTGCGCATACCAGGAACCATGCCATTAACAGTCGCCCATCTCATGTGCAATCTGCACAAGCCTGTTAATCTATTGTACGCACGAGGTCTACCACATAGTTTGCAGCGATTACGTCTTCTCACTGGACTAGAATTACGAGGAAGAGCTTGTAATTTCTGCATGGCTTCCCAACGATCTTCATCGCTGAGAGTAATGTTAGAAACTGCTTCACGCAAAGCATCACGCTTTTCTCTGAACTTTTCGACAAGTTCAACTCGGCCGTGATTACGATTATTTACTGATTTTTTAGCCATGTCCTTAACTCACCTCTTTCTCTTTAAAAGGGAAATTAAACGCTTGCAGGAGAGCAAATGCTTCTTTGTTGGTTTTTGCAGAAGTAGTAATAGTAATATCCATACCTCTAATAGCGTCAACTTTGTCATATTCAATTTCAGGGAATACGATTTGTTCTTTCAAACCTAAGCTATAATTGCCTCTACCATCAAATGACTTTGCGCTAATTCCGCGGAAATCTCTAACGCGAGGAAGAGCAATAGTAACTAGACGATCTAAAAATTCGTACATCTTTTCACGGCGTAAAGTTACTTTACAACCGATAGGCCAGCCTTCACGAATTTTAAATCCAGCAATAGATTTACGTGCTAATGTTTGCACCACTTTCTGACCGGAGATCTTTTCAAGTTCTGCAACGGCGTTCATTAAAATTTTCTTGTCTGCAGCCGCTTCGCCCACACCCATATTGATAGTAATTTTCTCAATACGTGGAACCTGCATTACAGATGTAAAACCAAAGTCTTTATGCAACTTTGGAACGATCTCATTTTTATAAATCTCTGATAGCCTTGCCATATACAACACCTTTACTCTTTGACATCAACAAGTTGATCACTAGCCTTCAAAAACCGTGCGCGTTGACCGTCTTTTAATACACGGATGCCGACTCTGCTGCCTTTATTAGCGGTAGCATCGTACACCATCACATTTGACCGGTGGATAGGCATAGACTTGGAGATAATACCGCCTTGTTCACCAGCATTTGGATTTGCTTTAACGTGTTTTTTAACAACGTTAATATTTTCAACAAGGAATTTTTCGCCGCCGTCTACAACGGAGAGAATCACGCCTCTTTTACCTTTATCTTTACCTGCGATGACAATTATTTCATCGCCTTTTTTAAACTTATTCATGATGACTTTCTCTTAAATGCGCTTTTTAAAGTACCTCAGGAGCTAAGGATATGATTTTCATGAAATTTTCTCCACGAAGCTCTCTGGTAATAGGACCAAAAACACGGGTTCCAATTGGTTGAAGCTGACCATTTAGCAACACAACTGCATTTTCATCAAATCGAATAGCTGAACCGTCTGTTCTTCTAACGCCTTTTTTTGTCCGCACTATAACAGCGTTTAGGACATCACCTTTCTTTACCTTGCCTCTAGGAATAGCATCTTTAATAGATACCTTAATAACATCCCCAATACCGGCATAGCGGCGACGTGAGCCACCTAAAACCTTAATACACATGACACGACGTGCACCGCTGTTATCAGCCACATCGAGCACTGTTTGCATCTGAATCATGCTTTGCTCCAATTTCACTATTTACGAGCTCTTTTTGAGCTCGCCAATATTATCATGTTTAATTAAAAATAAAAGCTTAAAAGAACGCTTTTCGTTTATTTACTGTTCTTCTTGCTTAATAACCTCAACCAAGGACCATCTTTTGGTTTTGGAAAGTGGGCGTGTGTGCTTAATCTTGACCAGATCGCCGATACGGCAAGCATTGGTCTCGTCATGTGCATACATCTTAGAAAAACGACGTAAGTACTTGCCGTACAACTCATGCTTTACCTTGCGCTCGATCTGAACAACAATGGTCTTGTCCATTTTGTCGCTAATCACAGTACCAATGATTGTTTTTTCAGATTTTTGCTCAATATTATTTTGTTCAGTCATCTCACTAACCTTTCTCATTTAATATGGTTTTAATGCGAGCAATACCGCGTCTTACCTTTTTGAAAAGGGTAGACTTTGGAGGCTGACCAGCACCTTTTTGCATACGTAAGTTAAATTGTTCTTTTAACAACGCAAGCATTTCTGTTTTAAGCTCTTCAGCACTTTTATTACGTAATTCACTAGCTTTCATTACATTATCGTCCGCTTAACAAATACAGTTTTAACAGGCAATTTAGCAGCCGCTAAAGTTAGCGCTTCTCTCGCTAATTCTTCTGACACGCCTTCAATTTCAAACATCACGCGTCCTGGCTGTACTAAAGCTACCCAAAATTCAACGTTACCTTTACCAGAACCTTGACGAACTTCTAAAGGCTTCTTGGTAATTGGCTTGTCAGGAAACAATCTAATCCAAACTTTACCGCCACGTTTAATGTGACGGGACAAAGCACGACGGGCTGCTTCAATTTGACGTGCAGTGACCTGACCTAGTTCTAATGTTTTCAATCCAAATTCACCGAAGCTTACTTTTGCGCCACGGGTTGCAATTCCACGATTGCGGCCTTTGAATTGTTTACGATACTTCGTACGTTTTGGCTGCATCATGGATTATTTCTCCCCTTTAGCCGTTTTCTCGATGATTGCTTCTGGAGCAGATTTATCGCCCAAAATTTCACCTTTGAATATCCAAACTTTAATGCCGATGATACCGTAAGTTGTTAAAGCTTCGGCATGAGCATAATCGATATCAGCACGGAAAGTATGTAATGGAACGCGACCTTCACGATACCATTCGGTACGTGCAATCTCAGATCCACCCAATCTACCGCTAATGCTGATTTTAATGCCTAACGCGCCTGAACGCATGGATGCTGTTACAGCACGCTTCATTGCACGTCTGAACATAATTCTACGCACTAATTGCTGAGCAACAGATTCTGCTACTAATTTAGCATCTAGTTCTGGCTTGCGTACTTCTTCGATTGTAACGTGAACTGGCACTTTAACAATTTTGCTAATTTCGTCACGAATCGCTTCAACATCACGGCCACTCTTACCAATGATAACGCCTGGACGAGCGGTGTGAACGGTAACGCGAGCATTTTTAGCTGGACGATCAATCTGGATGTGACTCACACCAGCTTGCGCTAATCGTTTGCGTAAATGTTCTCTTACTTTCATATCAGCATATAAGGTGTCAGAGAAATCTTTAGCAGAAGAATACCATCTTGATGCCCAATCTTTAACAATACCTAAACGTATGCCTATTGGATTAACCTTCTGACCCATTAGCTCTTACTCCCGTCCGATAAAACAACTGTAATATGGCAAGTAGGCTTCAATACACGAGAACCCCTGCCTTTTGCTTTAGCGTGCATACGTTTGTAAGTTGGCCCTTGATCTGCAAATACTTGGGCAACTTTCAATTCGTCAATATCAGCACCATGATTATGTTCAGCGTTTGCAATAGCTGAATCTAATACTTTTTTGAGAACAGCTGCTGCTCTCTTAGGGCTGAACTTTAAAATATCTAACGCACGATCAATGGATAAACCACGAATTTGATCGCAAACAAGACGGCACTTTTGAGGTGACAATCTTGTAAATTTTAATTTTGCTGCAACTTCCATTCTATTAACCTCTATTCAGATGATTTACCATCTTTCGTTTTTTTATCGCCAGAATGCCCGCGGAATGTGCGTGTCGCAGCAAATTCACCAAGCTTATAACCAACCATGTTCTCAGTCACATAAACTGGAACGTGAATTCGACCGTTATGTACAGCGATGGTTAAACCTACAAATTCAGGTAGGATCATGGATCTTCTTGACCAAGTTTTAATGGGTCGTTTGTCGCTTGTTGCAACAGCTTTTTCAACCTTTTTGATCAGGTGGCCGTCTACAAATGGACCTTTTTTAATTGAACGTGGCACGCTCTATACCTCTCACTAATAAGTTAAAACTATTTACTGCTGCTTCTTCGAACAATAAACTTCGCTGTACGCTTGTTACGACGAGTTTTGTAACCCTTCGTTGGCACGCCCCAAGGAGTAACAGGATGACGACCACCCTTCGTTCTACCTTCACCACCACCATGCGGGTGATCAACTGGATTCATTGTCGTACCTCTAACCGTTGGACGAATACCGCGGTGACGACTTGCACCAGCTTTACCTAATGTTTTTAGGTTATGTTCGGAATTCCCAACTTCGCCGATAACCGCGCGACATTCTGACAATACTTTACGCATTTCACCAGAACGTAAACGTAAAGTAGCATAAGTACCTTCACGTGCGATTAATTGAACGGATGCGCCTGCGCTACGTGCAATTTTTGCACCGCCACCTGGCTGCATTTCAACGCAATGTAAAGTAGAACCAACAGGGATATTAGCTAAAGGCAAGCAGTTACCCACTTTAATTGCCGCATCTCTACCTGATTCAAGAACATCACCCGCTTTAACGTTTGCAGGAGCGATGATATAACGTCTCTCACCATCTGCATATAGTAAAAGAGCAATAAATGCACTACGATTTGGATCATACTCCAAGCGCTCGACCTTAGCGGGAATACTGTCTTTTGTCCGTTTAAAATCAATTAAACGATAGTGTTGCTTATGACCACCACCTTTATGTCGGGTAGTAATACGACCATTGTTGTTTCGACCACCAGTTTTTGACTGGCTGACGAGCAACGGCGCGTATGGTTTACCTTTATGTAGGTCTTTATTGACAACCTTTACTGTAAAACGTTGTCCTGGCGATGTTGGTGAAAGCGTAACAGTTGCCATATTATCCTCAATATAATCTATTTCTCACCTAGGGTGAGCTTATTAAAACCGCGCTCTTATTGCGCCCCAATAATATCCAGCTTCTGATCAGCTTGAAGGGTAACGTAGGCTTTTTTCCAGCCTTGTTTAACACCTTCTTTGCCGCGAAACAGTCTTGCCTTTGGTTTGACGCTAGTAACGCGAACTTGCTTAACTTTTGAGTTAAACAAAAATTCAACTGCATCTTTAATCTCAGACTTAGTAGCGTCCTTGATCACTTCAAAAACATATTGATTGTTTTTTTCAGCAGCAACTGTCGCTTTCTCAGAGATATGAGGAGCTAAAATGATTTTTAAAAGACGTTCTTGGTTCTTCATTGTAACAAACCCTCTATTTCTTTGATTGCAGCTTCAGTCATAATCACTTTATCAGCGCTTACTAATGCAACTGGATCAGTTGAGGTTGTTACCGTGTCTCTTACGTCAACATTATGCAAATTACGAGCAGCTAAATATAAGTTTTCTTCAATTGCATCAGACACGATTAAGATGCGACCTTCCAACTTCATGTCTTCTAATTTTTGAAGAAGCAATTTAGTTTTTGGTTCAGCAACGTTAAATGAATCAACGATCATTAATCTGTCTTGACGAAGTAATTCAGAAAGAATGGAGCGTAAAGCACCTTGGTACATCTTTCTGTTAACTTTTTGCTTAAAAGATCTTGGTTTTGCAGCAAATGTCACACCACCAGTACGCCAAATAGGGCTTCTGATCGTACCAGCACGCGCTCTACCTGTACCTTTTTGCTTAAATGGCTTAGCACCACCGCCTCTTACTTCAGCACGAGTTTTTTGTGCTTTCGTACCGGCACGGCCAGCATTCATGTAAGCAGTAACGATTTGGTGAATCAATGGTTCATTGAATTCACATCCGAAAACGGATTCAGCTAATGCTACAGTTTTTTCAGAACCTGTTAATTTTAATTCCATGGGCTACTCCTATGCGCTCTTCTTAATTGCAGGGCGGATAATAATATACCCACTTGTTGCACCAGGGACTGCGCCTCTAACCATAATCAAGTTGCGCTCAGCATCAATCTTCAAGATTTTTTGAGATTGAATAGTACGCTGAACGTCACCTAGGTGGCCGGACATCTTTTTACCCTTAAATACTTTACCAGGAGATTGTCTTTGACCAATAGATCCAGGAGCACGATGGGAAAGCGAGTTACCATGGCTATTGTCTTGACCGCGGAAATGGTGACGCTTAATACAACCAGCAAAACCTTTACCTTTTGTGGTACCAGTTACGTCAACGAATTGACCTTCACTGAATTGTGCTGTTGTGATTTCTGCACCAACAGAAAAACCACTCAATTCTTCAGTACTTAAGCGGAATTCCCACAAGCCTTTACCAGGCTCAACGCCTGCTTTAGCAAAATGGCCAGCTTCTGGGTTCGTCAATTTACTACGCTTAATAACGTCCGTAGTAATTTGAATAGCCTCATAGCCATCATTTTCTTTTGTTTTAACTTGGGTTACACGATTAGGCAATACTTCAATCACTGTTACCGGAGTCATAGACCCGTCTTCAGCAAACACCCTCGTCATACCACACTTTCTACCAACTAAACCTACTGTCATTTTTTATCGCCTCACCTAGGCATCATTTTATCGATTAATCTTCTGCATCTACACTAATTTGCACATCTACACCAGCTGCTAAATCCAGCTTCATGAGTGCATCAATTGTTTTGTCTGTTGGACGGTTAATGTCGACAACACGCTTGTGGGTACGTAATTCGTACTGATCACGAGCATCTTTATCGCCATTAGGAGCCATACAAACTGTGTAGCGCTCTATACGGGTTGGCAGCGGAATAGGGCCGCGTACTTGCGCCCCTGTTCTTTTTGCCGTATCAACGATTTCTCTTGTTGATTTATCAATCAAACGGTGGTCAAAAGACTTTAACCGAATGCGAATTCTTTGACTCTTTCTTCCAATTGCCATGTTTGATTACTCTACTACTTTAGCAACAACACCAGCACCGACCGTACGGCCACCTTCGCGGATCGCAAATCTTAATCCGTCTTCCATTGCAACAGGAACGATCAATGTAACAACCATCTTGATATTATCTCCTGGCATTACCATCTCTACGCCTTCTGGCAATTGACATTCACCCGTCACGTCAGTTGTTCTGAAATAGAACTGTGGACGATATCCTTTGAAGAATGGAGTATGACGTCCGCCTTCTTCTTTAGATAAAATATACACTTCAGCTTCAAATTTCGTGTGGGGCGTAATACTACCTG
>JBAQCP010000192.1:0-4633 GCA_049294295.1 Gammaproteobacteria bacterium
CCTCGTCGTCCCGCGCGAAGGCGCGGAATCCAGAGCGCTATAGCATCTTAAAGGCATCTAATCGGCTCATCTGTTTCCTGGATCCCGCGCCTTCGCGCGGGACGACGAGGAATCTTGATTAGCCGCAGGTGCACGCAAAACATCATGTGATGTTAATAAGTCACGATAAATAGATCCAAGCGTTCTATCATTTAACGCGCCTTGATGAGCAGTCAGAGTAGATACATCAGCACGCTCTTCGATCACATCCTTCAATGCCCTTGCTGCCTCTTTTTCATCCTTTGCAGAATATCCAAACTTAAATTCACGTCCAAAAAGACTAAACGATCTCGCGTAATGTGAATCTTCTCTCCTTTCTACATCGTCTAAATAACGATCCAGTGCGTGTGCATGGAAACAGCGAACAATATCAAGATGGCCATTTTGTGCAGCAATATAAAGTGCCGTAACGCCATTATTATTAACAACGTCAACACTAGCGCCGCTAGCTAGTAATGTCTTAACAATATCAAGATGGCCTTTTTCTACAGCAATATAAAGTGCCGTAGCACCATTCATAGCAGCAGCATCAGCATTAGCACCTGCGGTTAGTAATCGATTAACAATATCAAGATAGCCTTTTCCTGCAGCGATAGAAAGTAACGTAATACCGCTATTAGAAGCAGCATCAGCCCTAGCACCTGCGATTAGCAATCGGTTAACAATATCAAGATGGCCTTTTTTTGTAGCGATAGAAAGTGACGTAAAACCGCCATCAGCAACAGCATCAGCATTAGCACCTGCGATTAGCAATCGATTAACAATATCAAGGTGGCCCTGATATGCAGCGACATAAAGTGACGTAACACCGTTATTAGCAGCAGCATCAGCATTAGCACCTGCGATTAGCAATCGATTAACAATATCAAGATGGCCCTGATATGCAGCTAGATAAAGTGACGTAACACCGTTACTAGCAGCAGCATCAGCCCTAGCACCTGCGGTTAGTAATCGATTAACAATATCAAGATGGCCTTTTTCTGCAGCGATAGAAAGTGACGTCACGCCATCCTTGCGAATAGCATCAACAATAGCGCCATTAGCTAATAACGCATTAACAGTTTCAAGATTCTTTCCTAGTACAGCCACATGAAGTGGAGTGCTCCCGTCAGAAATAGTGTCATTAATAGCAGCACCATCCATAATTAATTGTGTAATAACATCTGCAGGTTGGCAACATATCGCTGCCCAATGAAGAATCGTTCTAGAAGACTCATCTATTTTTTTTGTATCAACAAAATTTTCCGAGTTTAAATAAGATTGAATAGTCAGCTTATAAAGATAATCCAACAACAAAAGTTTGGCTTGTTTATGTCGCTATATCCAAGAAAGAAGTGAAACTCCATTCTTATCTACTGGAAAGGGAATAAAATCAGCTAATTTTAAATCTTTCTTTTCTAAGCCAACTACATCTCCTTCCTTTACAAGCGAAAACAATTCTTTTTGTTGTTGAGATAAAAGTGAATAATCCTCTTTGTATGTTCTTTGAAATTCAGCATGCCAATCAGGATTACTGCCTTCTAATTTTTGCAGGTCTAAAAATCGATCAGGAAAATGGCGCTCTAATTTGTCACGCCATAAAATGTAGTCTCGCCCAGCGGTCTGCGCCTTTGGATCAATTGCGGCAGCTATCAGCATTAAAGACATTGTTGCGGGAGGAAGATAATTAAATATCCCCCGGAACATTTCCATTGGTAAATCAACTACATGGCCTTCTCGAGTGCGCATACTACTTTCCTCTTATTATTCTTGATGATAGCTTACTATATCCTTATTAACAGAATATTAGGGAAGTTTGGCTTAAGGCTATAAACTAAGGCGCTCGACGAGCAATAGACGTCTGGGCTGAGATCGAGGGCTCCAACCGAGCCTCTAAAATACTAACAATACCATGATGTCCTTTTTCTTTAGCAATAGTAATCGGCGTTTGCTGTCCTTTGCTAATCGCAATAGTAGGATCGGCTTTTTTATCTAATAAGGCAGCAACAATTTCAAGATGGCCTTTTTCAGCGGCAATATAAAGTGGCGTTTGGCCATCCCTACCCGCTTTGTTAATCTTAACTTTATCAATTGCTTCGTCCTCGTCCTCACTATCAATATCAACTGTAGCTAATAACGCATTAACAACCTCAAGATTACCTTGTTCAGCGGCAACATAAAGTGGTGTCCGGCCAAGCCTACCATTAACAGCATTGACATCTGCCTTCTCTTCTAACAAGGCATGTAAAATATTCATGAACCCTTCCTTTGCCGCAATATGAAGTGCAGTTCCCATACGTAAAGAAGGACTGTTAACCTTAACAACTTGCTCACTAATCATTTCTTGAATCGTAGCGGGCGATTGATCTAAAATCACAGCCCAATGGAGGATAGTCCTCATCTCTTTATCACTTTCTTTAATTTGTTTAGTAGCAACTTTATAAAAAAAGTCTAACAATGATCGTTTTGCCTTTTTATGTTGACGTATCCATGTTAACAGTGAAATTTCTTTCTTATCAGCAAGAAAAAGATCCTTCAATTTCAACTCCCCAGCTTTTAGCTTTTCGTCCAAACCAGCAACATTACCTTCTTTAACTAACGTAAATAATTCTTTTTCACTTTTTGATAACTGCTTGTATTCAGATAAATATGTTTTTTTAAATTCGGCATGCCAATCTACATTTTTTCTCTTTATTAATCGTCGCAATCTGTGTGGGAAATGAGAATGCAGCTTGTCCCGCCATAATTCATTATTTCGGCTATAATATTCCGCAGCATCTTTCTTAACAATCTGTGATTTTGGGTCGCTATTTACCGCTATCAGCAGTAAAGTTGCTGCATGGGGGGGAAGAAAATTGAAGATGCCGCGAAAAGCATCATGAAACAAATAATCCGTTAAATTAGAAGGTTGATCGTCTCGTGTGTGCATAAGATTCTTCCTGATTATTATTCTTTTTCCATTATAACTTACTTCAATTTTCTTATACAGATCAAATCCACAAGGCGCGCATTACTAATTGATTTTAAAATAAAAAAATATGCTAGCTATTCAGTATAAGACTTTTTGCCTCGCAAGGATTTTACATTTCCTTTAATTTTTTTAGTATTCAACCGTTTCTGCTTAGAAGCAAACGTAGGCTTGGTTTTTTTTCGGCGTTTAACGGGCTTTAGCGCTTGCCTCAATACAGCCTGCAATCTTTCCAATACATCTTGCTTATTACGCTCTTGCGTTCGATAGCGATCACCCTTAATGATAAGATCACTATTCTTATTCATTTTATTTTCAAGCACAGTCATTAGACGTGCCTTCACTTCTGCATCAAATGCTGCTGACTGCAAAATATTAAATCGCAACTGCACCGCCGTTGCGACTTTATTTACATTCTGGCCACCTGGCCCTGAAGATCGAATGAAGGTAAGCTCTATTTCTTTTTCATCCAAGAAAATATTTGAAGTGATCTCTATCATCCGACCTTCCTAAAACTCTGCATGTGAACATTAATGAAATCTAACAATAGCCGTGTTCGTTTAGGCAATGCTTCCTGCTTAGGATAGACGGCATATAAATGATAACTGCCCCAATCATATTGCGTTAAGATAGGCCGTAGCTTCTGCTGCTCCAACTCTGTTTTTACATTCAACTCTGTAAATCGTCCAATACCGCAACCTGCTACGCAAGCAATTAAATTACTATCTATATCATTGCTACTATAGGCTGGTTTAAATATTATATTTTCGTCTTTATCTTTAGCGTGATAAGTCCACGCTCCTTCAGTCGAAACGGTTGAATCTGAAATAAAGTGGATAATTTTATGTTCAGATAGCATATTTACTTTTGTTGGTTCGCCGTGTTTTACCAAATAATCCGGGCTAGCATATAAGCCAATTTTTTCTTTGATCAATAGCTTCATTTGCATACTGCTATCTGGCAAAGACGTTTCGCTGTAATAGCCGGCACCGCGTATCATTAAATCTAGCTTATCTTTAATTGGATCTAATTTTTCATTAGTTAATATTAAATCTATTTTAATATCATTAAAGTTATTCAAAAACTGAATGACCATGTTAGTCAGATAGCGTTTACCAAAATATATAGGCGAACTGATGCGTATCGTACCGGTTGGCTTTTGTGAAGACGATTGTATAAGACTAATAGCAGAATCAAATTCTTTCTGGATGCGCTCTGCATGCTGCCATAATAACTCACCTTCTGGCGTCAGCTTTAACTGGCGAGTTGTCCGCTTAATTAACGTAACGCCCAAGGTTAACTCTAATTGACTCATGCGCCGACTGACAAGCGCATTAGAAATCCCAAGATGCTTAGCCGCACGGCTAAAGCCACCTTGTTGAATAATAGCGGTAAAAATCGCAGTGTCGTCTAGAATCCCCACAGAATTATGCTCAAATAATGAATAATTATATCAATTATTGAGTATTGTTTACATAAAAGCAATAAATTACGATGGTTCGATCTAATACGGTAACAATTCAGGCAAGTGCTCCACTAACGTCATTGGAGAGCGCGTAGCCTGGATGGAGCCACCACTGTCATTCCCGCGAAAGCGGGAACCCATTTCAAACATACAGTAGAAGTATCGTTATAAATAGATTCCCG
>JBAQCP010000193.1:0-4830 GCA_049294295.1 Gammaproteobacteria bacterium
GTCATTCCCGCGAAAGCGGGAATCCATCTCTAACGTTTCTTCAGAGGCTGGTTTGAAATGGATTCCCGCTTTCGCGGGAATGACAGTGGTGGCTCGCCAATGACGAGAGTTACTCCATCCAAGCCACACTTGTAATAGGGATCACATGACAAAATTTGACGATGCTTTAACCATCTTAGTAACCCGGCCAGACCCGCAAGGCTTCGAGCTTTGCGCCGAATTAACCGATTACGGTTTCCAGGCATTACATTTACCTACAATTGATTTTGCCCCAATACCCGTCAGTGAAAATCATGAGGTATTAAACACCTTAGCCAATCAAGACTGGCTTATTTTCATTAGCCCCCATGCGGTTTATGCCAGTGTCCCCTATATTCGACAGCGCTGGCCTGAATTACCTGCCAATGTAAAATTTGCAGCAGTGGGTGCTGGTACGGCAAAAGCCCTTAAAAATGCAGGTTATTTAGCCATTTATCCCATAGAGGGCGTCGGCGCTGATTATTTATTAGCATTGCCCGAATTCCAAAACGTCGCGAATAAACAAATTACGTTGATAAAAGGCGATGGCGGGCGAGAAGTATTGCAAGACGTTTTAAAAGAACGTGGTGCCCATGTTAGTATGTTTATAGCTTACAATCGCACATTGCCACGGCTTGAGACCAGTTTATATTTAACGTTATTGCAGACAAATAAAATAGATGCCATTGTTTGCACGTCTTATGACGGTGTGCGCAATTTAAAGACATTAATTGGTGAAAAACATTGGACTATGATCAGCGTATTACCCTTGATTGTCGTTAGTGAGCGGATAAAAACGCTTGCACATGATTTAGGTTATCAGACAATATGGGTAGCAGTTAATGCTAATCATCAGGCAATTCTCGATGTATTAGAACAAAAAAAGGAAGCCTTATGCAAAATAAAACAGACGAAAATATCCAACCAACCGAACAACCTGTAAAAAAGCACTGCTCACGCGGTGGAAAAATGTGTGCATTTATCATCACACTTATTCTATTAGCATTAATTGGTTATAACTATGTGCGGACTGAGCAATTGAAACGCTCATTAACCCCCGTTGTTAACCAATTGCAAACTGAAACAAAAGCAGATGTTATTGAATTAAAAAAATCCATGACTGATTTACAGAAGGTCACCGAAAAATCAACTGAGCTTTCTCAAAAACAAGAACAAATCATTGCTGAGTGGCAAGCCGCTCAAAAAGGTGATTTAGAAAAATGGCATATTGCAGAAGCGCAGTATTTAGTGAAATTAGCGAATGATCATGTGCAATTCACACATAATATCACGTTAGCATTAACGTTATTACAAAGAGCAGATCAAGTATTACAAGAAACAAATGATACGGGTTTACTTGATATTCGTCAGGCATTAGCAACCGATTTAGCGAATTTAAAAGCGCTGCCTGAGGTTGATGTGACTGGGCTTTATGCAAAATTGGCGGCGATTGGCAGCCAAGTGAATCAACTACCCTTACCGGCAAGTCCTTTAGGTTCTGCGTCTGATATAACGCCAACTAAAACACCTAGCAATGCATCTTGGTGGCAAGCTGGGATTGATCGCAGTTGGGATGCTTTACGCCAAGTCGTGATTGTCAAAAAAATCACTGGAAAAGATTCACCGTTGGTGATGCCAGAAGAAAAAGCATTCTTATATCAAAACTTACATGCACAAATTGAAGATGCCATGTGGGGTGTATTGCATAGAAACAATCAAGTCTATCAAGCAAGCCTCGCACGCAGTGTGACTTGGGTGAAAACTTATTTTGTGCAAGACGTAGCAGAAACTAAAAATGTATTACAAAGCTTAACTGATCTTCAAAAAGAAAACGTTGACGCACCTTCTGCCAACTTAGCAGAAACCTTGCGATTATTTGATGCTTATTTTGCAGCTCAGCAGCACTAGGAGAGCGGTCGTATGTGGCGTTTATTTATATTTTTATTGCTACTAGTAGCATCTGTTTGGTTAGGCGTAGAGATTATGCGTCATCCAGGTTATTTATTATTAGTGTATCAACCTTGGATGGTGCAAATGCCGCTTTGGTTTGCATTCTTAAGCGTGCTTGCCATCTTAGGTATTTTTTATCTATTAATTACCAGTATCGATAAATTGCATTTTTTATGGTTTAAATTAAAAAACTGGTTACGTATTCATCGTGAACATAAGGCTTATAGTAAAACTCAGCATGGATTATCTTTATTAATTGAAGGCCGCTTTAAAAAAGCAGAGCGTTTATTATTAGCTGGTGTTAATCAGTCAATTGAGCCCTTGATGAATTATTTGGGTGCCGCAAGAGCTGCTCAAGAATTACAAGCAGTTGATAGGCGTGATGAGTATATTAAAAAAGCTTATCAAGTTGCGCCTGATGCAAAGCTTGCTATTGGTATTACACAAGTTGAACTGCAATTTAAAGAAAATCAATTTGAACAAGCCGCAGCGACATTGCAGCATTTAAGAGAGTATTCTCCCAAGCATCCGCGTTTGTTAGTGTTGCAAGAAAAAGCATTAGTACGTTTGGGTGATTGGTCAGGATTAAAAGCCTTACTGCCGCGCTTACGTAAAGCAAAAGTATTAAATGCAGCGGAATACGATTTGTTTGAAAAGAATATTTACGTAGAAATTTTAAATGCGGCTAATCTAGCAACATTAGATGAATTGCATACTATTTGGGGCGGTATCCCTCGTAGCTTGAAAAAACATCATGCGGTAATACTGGCCTATGTTTTGCAACTGCGTCGTTTTACCGATACAAAAGAGCAGGAAGATTTGATTCGTAAAGCATTAAAAAACAGTTGGCAGCCTGAGTTGGCGCAGATTTATAGTGATTTACCGTTTATGAATGTGAGTCGTCAATTAGTGATAGCCGGTGCTTGGTTAAAGATGTACGGCCCTCAGCCGATTTTGCTTTGCATGTTGGGTAAGTTTTGTGTAGAGGCAGGGTTGTGGGGTAAGGCAAAAGATTATTTTGAAAAATGCTTAGCGCAAGGCCGTAATGCAGATGCGTCATTTGCTTATGGTAAGTTGTTAGAGCACTTGAATGAGCCTGAGCAGGCTTTGCAGCAATATAAGGCAGGGCTAGGACAGGTAATAAATTAGGTTTTTCAGTGTAGCCCGGGTGACCGCAGGGAACCCGGGGCTTTTTTGAGCCAACCAAAAACCCCGGCTTTCCTACAGTCACCCGGGCTACTCATCTGAGGCACTTTTCAAGTACAGCTTTTAAAGAATGGCAAGTGTTTGTGTAACAAGCAATTTAATTTAGGTAACTATTATGAGACTTTCTGGGAAGAACATTATCATTACAGGCAGCACTTCGGGTATAGGTAAAGCCACCGCATTAGCCTTGGCTGATAATGGTGCAAATATTGTAATCAGTGGTCGTAATAGTACTAATGGTGAATTATTAGCAGAAAAAATTAAAGCCAAAAATAGAAAAGCAATTTTTATTAAGTGCGATGTTACAAAAAAAGCTGAGGTTGAGCATTTATTTAAAACGGCTGTTCAAGAATTTGGGCATATAGACGGCTTATTCAATAACGCTGGAATTGATGGAAAAATAGAAAGCTTTAATGAATCTGATGAAGATAATTGGGATTCTGTTATTGATACCAATCTCAAAGGTACGTGGTATTGCATGAAAATTGCGATTAAGCATATGATTGAGAGAGGAAAGGGTAATATTTTAAATATGTCCTCAACCTCGGGATTGGTAGGGAACGGATTTGGTATGAGTGCATATTCTGCAAGTAAATTTGCTGTGATAGGGCTAACAAAGTCAGTTGCATTAGAATATGCAAAAAAAGGCATAAGAGTTAATGCATTGTGCCCTGCATTTGTTCAAACGCCCATGATTGATGAGATATGCAATAAAAACCCAAAATTAAAAAGAAGATTCGAATCTTGCCAACCAATAGGCCGTATGGCCACTGTAGAAGAAATTGCAAATGCTGTTATATATTTGTTGTCCGATGAATCTTCATTTATAACTGGAACATCTTTTATTATAGATGGCGGCTTGACGATTTAGTTGAATTTGGTATTAATTATATTTGCCAGCATCTTGTTTTCGTGATTTTTATAAAGTACGTTTAATCGCATTTTATATAAAATTTCATTAAAAAGCTGGGGATTCGATATGAAATTTTTATAAAAACTGTGATCTTTATTGTCTCCAGCAAAGGCAAGAGTTTCTCTTATACCGTTTCCTTTGGCACCATAACCGAATCCATTAGCTATATTAAACTCAGATCTTAAGCCACAAACATTCCGTTCTTCTTTTGATGATGGAGGCGAAAGATGCCAAGGAATTAAAATTTGGCCTTTTGTTCGTTTTTCCAAGTAATTAAATGCCGCTAAAAATATGGGACAATGATTTATTAACTTATTCCCAATAAGTAAATTTTGCCAATCCCAATTAGAGCTATAAATAAATTTTTCATTAGAAAATAAATTTTCGTACATGTATATCAAGTAGGTGCAGCCAATTGATGCAGAAATATCTGAATAAGTATTGCTGCAATTTCTATCATTATATCTATATATTTTACTGTCTGGATTGACAATAATTAATTTTTTATCAGCCATCTTTATCATAGAATTACTCTTCATTCTTTATAAGATCGATAAATTCATTAGGAATTTTTTTGAGTTTATTTGTTGTGCGATCAATGAATCCCATCACTGACGGAGCTATAGTCAAATGTTGTGTATGAGATATTTTGCATTAGGCGGCTGCTCTCTCATTCACTGACCTATTTTCCTCTTCCTGCCGTATACCATTAGTGAATTTAACATCACGAATAACGTCTGCCA
>JBAQCP010000194.1:0-7166 GCA_049294295.1 Gammaproteobacteria bacterium
GCTCCATCCAGGCTACACGCTGCGCGGGAATGACAGCAGCGGCGAGCACGGGAATAACAACAGCGCGCAATATCAAACAGATATTCTGGGATAATCAATAAGCTAGATAATGCCCAAAGGCATCAAATGAAAGGACCACTACTTTAAACCTATCCCTATACCGCAATCAACCCCAATCTAGTTGGCAATTTTTAGAACAAATGATACTATCATGCCATGTTAATGATCCTATTCTTAACCGGCCTAGTTGCCGGCACAGTTGATGCAATAGCGGGTGGCGGCGGTCTCATCTGTTTGCCCATGCTCCTAGGTTTTGGTGTGTCGCCACACATAGCGTTGGGCACCAATAAACTACAAAGCTCCGTCGGCACCTTAGTTGCAGCTTATAGCTACTACCGAGCACGCTTATTCAACTTCAGTACTATATATAAAGGCCTAATCTTTGGTTTCTTAGGCGCGGTTCTAGGGGCAGTCACCAGTCAATTAATTAGTAGCGATATCCTTAAAAAAATCATCCCCGTTTTATTAGTGATTATCTTTCTCTACACCTTATTTTCCCCAAGATTAGGATTAGAAGATAAAAAGCCCTTAATGAATGAATTTTATTTCTACATCATTTTTGGCTTCACCCTAGGTTTTTACGATGGCTTTTTTGGCCCGGCTACTGGCTCATTCTGGGTATTTTCCCTTACCTGTTTCCTTGGCTATAACCTCCGAAAAGCAACCGCCTATACCAAAATTTTTAACCTAAAAAGCAACCTAATTGCTGCCGCATGCTTTGCCATTGGCGGCAACATCGATTACAGAATTGGACTTTGTATGGCATTGGGTCAATTAATAGGTGGACGATTAGGGGCTTATCTTGCTATTAGAAATGGTGCAAAAATCATTCGGCCGATCTTTATTGCGGTTGTATCTGGGACTATTGCGACCTTGGTATATCAAAGCTATTTAAAAACGGCAAAAGCTGGGGAAGTATTAGCTTACTTGAGTAACCCCGCCCTCTATGTGGCAATAGCCGGTATGATCACTATAGTTTGGTATCTTAAAGCAGCTAAAGCAAAAGCAGAGTAGCTTTTGAGCCAATAATGATCAAACTCCCTCAATAAAGAACCGCATACCGTGAAAACAAAGTAGCACAACCTCCATTTTTTCTTTATACTTCGCCTGGTTCAAATCTTCAAAGCCGACGTAGCTCAGGTGGTAGAGCAACTGATTCGTAATCAGTAGGTCCCGAGTTCGAGTCCCGGCGTCGGCATAAAAAAAATCTTTCAAATCAAGGCCTTGTGGCAAGATTAGATGCTCCATGAGTGAGCTGTCTTTTTTCGTGCTACCACTGTGCTACCTTTCCAAAAAGAGCCCGCTGATTATTTTTTTCTAATTTCGAAATCTATTAATCTTTTTTGCCTAAATTTAGGGCAAAATATATACAGTAAGCTATACTTTAAATATAGAGGGGGAAACCTTTCAGGGTGCTTATTGCTTAGAATTAGAAGGCGTTAAATTTGATCAAAAAAAGACAAGAAAGATAGTTAAGATAAAAGAGCCACTTAGTTAATGCTAGGCGGCTTTTTTTTGGTAAATCAAAAGGCAACTAATAAGGATAGGAACCATGCTGTGGTATGCAACCTTTTGTACTTGAATTGGTATCACTTAATCTTAGCGGTTTAAGTATATGCAATGAATCTTAAATGTCCATTAAGGAGGACGTTTCGATGAACAAGTTTATTGATGAACAGAAGGATATCCTTCTGTAGTACTGCGGTTGATAGGAGGTGCTTATGATAAATAAGTTTCCTTACAGTCCCCAAGGTTTTAAGTGGGTATATAGGCGTTACGCCTTTATTGATTTCCCGCCACGCATCATTGATGCGCAGGATTATGGCCTTGAGGGATTTGTAGTTCTAGAAAGGATATTTAATTAAAAGGATTGGAAGAATTATAGCAAATGGATTTGAAAGCAAAAGCGGGGCACAAAGTGTCCTGCACTTTGCTAATTTATGATAACAATAAGGTGAGGAGATTTTCCTTGATTTGAAAATAGTTAAATTGCATCAAGTGGTAATCGTGACAGTTCCGATAAAAAATCTAGCTGAAGCATATTAAAGTTACCTGCTAAATCCTCATGTATCTTGTAACCATCGCTACAAAAATCACTCTTGTTTGAACTGATGAACCAAGCTTTTTCAGAAATATCATTATTGCGCACGCCTTCCATCAAAGCAAAGTATGACTCGATTATCGCGCAATCAGGGTGGCCTTTCCCATTTCTAGCGGGTAACTTATTTTGAGCTTGGCGCAAAGTCACACTGTCCAAGATTGATTTATCAAGAATCAAGCAAATTGCTTTTGAGAGAAGGCCTTCAATTAGCATTCTAATTCTATTAGCAACATCATCGGCGCCAATCAAAACCGGTTGAGAGCCGGGATAGGGATTTACTGCTGCATCAGGTAAATGTTGCATAGCTTGATAGAGCGAATTATGTTGTCTATCTATTAACGCAAGAGCATTTTTTGTTTGTTTTTGTTCATCATCAATAAGTTTTTTATACTCTTTTAAAACTGTTTCAGTAACAACAATGTGAATGCCCCTTGGGTCTTGAATAAGTCTTGATGCATTCACAATGCTATTATGGCTAATAAAGCCAGTTCTAGGGAAGCGCATCACATCTAACAATCCGCATGTATCAAACATAAGGATAGGTGCTGGCGCATTTAATATATGGTTGATAGCATCATTAACGCTCATTTGAAGACTCATTAAGACTGCTCATATTTCTTTAATAATTGACGACCATATTCGTAATCTTCACACAATTTCCATGCTATTTCGTCAAACCATTTCTCTTCTTCTACAAGCCAGCGGCGCAAGTCTTCAGAATGTAGGCTGTCATTAACCTCGTGAGCAGTTAAAACAAAGTCCATCCAACGTTCATCATCAAGAGGATGACCTCTTCCTGTGCCTTTATTCGCGCATACAGAAAAAAGTTTTAATGCTTTTACAGTGGCTGGCTCTGCCCAGTCATCAATGGTGATATTTGCTTTACTTAACCGAGTTTCAAAGTTCTTTTTGTTGCATATAGGGAGAATGTATTCCTTATGGAACTCATTGAGTATAGCGTTATATTCTGAATAGCTAAGTCTGCCTGATATTGCGGGGGTAATATTATTAACTTTTAGGCCTCCTGTGCTTTTAATCAACCATAGTGTGGCTGCTTTCCTATCTTCCGTCTCATCACATTTAAAACAGTAGTATTGGGTGTTATATACATTTGCATCATTGTTAACTTTATTTTCCAATTCGATATCCCTTGTCCAGCCTTCAGCAAGTATATTGGTTAAATCGTTAATGAAGCTCTCTGTCTCCAATTCGGGGAAGGAAATATCTAAATTTTGAAACACTTCTATGGTCATTGTTTTACCTCAAAACGACAGGCTGTCTTCGATTAAGAAGACTATCATAACTAAAAGTACATGGCTTTATTTTCTCAGGATTAAACACGATTGAGAGCTAATCCTTTAGTCTTTTTCTGTAAGGGGCTTTTAATTCTCGCAATGGCGGGAATAGCGCACCTATTTCAACCTCTAGGGTAAGTGCAATCTGGATTAGGCTTTGCATTGAAATATTCTGTTCTCCACGTTCTACCCGGCCAGCATAGCTTCTACCAAGTTGTGCGGCCGCGGCAAAGTCTTCCTGGCTATAACCACGTTTTTTGCGCAGTTCGCGGATTCTTTTTCCTATCTCTATAAGGTTCGGATGCTTTTTTTCCATAAGAAAAGTACATAGTATTACCCCCGTAAGAGCCACGCCCGAGAGATGCTATTTTGGGTCATTTGCTGTATGATGGTCTCCCCACTCATGGTTGTTCAAACAATGATCAATTAATTCGAGGGGTTGGTTGCGAGGAACATCATTAGTTTCTGCCCACTGAGGAACACTTTTGTGCGAGAGTGAAAAGATTAATGTTATTTGCACGATTCTCGTGTTGATAGCAGGAATAAATTCGTTAATTTATGGACGTAGCAATATAAGGAGGTGCATATATATGAGGTAGTGATGAAAAAAAGTAATTTATATGGTTTGCTGGGTTTAATTGTTTTATCTACTCTTTGTAGTGGCTGGTCATTTTCACAAGTAATGTTTGTTTGTTCTGTAGTTATCCTAGCCATTTTTTGTTTTGGCGAGATTTTAGAAAGATTGTCTGAGATAACAAAAAAAGACGAAACTAATAAACTTATACCATTCAATGATGTAATAGCTGAAGAGTTAATGAGAATTAGATTTGATTTAACAAATATAAAAATAAAGCAAGACAATCTTGGCTGGAATAAAATTTCCGACGAATTCTTGCGAATGTTTTTGACTTATAATTCTTATAACTCCAGCTTTTTGTGTAGCAATCTTAAAAAACCGGAAGGTTACGATAAACCTGATAGGTACCAAGGTAAAATAATAATTGTTTTGGATCAAGACATTAACATTGATGATTTTTGGGATGTGAAATTTGATGAAGAAACTTTAAGAGGAATTAACACTTCTAAAATTCATGAAATAAAATCAGGGATGAGTTTCACAGTATTTATAGCGGAAGATAAGGATGAAGATAATTGTGATACTTACTTAAGATATGCCAAAATATTATCAATTGAAGAAAGTTCTTTTAGCGAAAGTTATCTTATTACTTTGGAAATTGATATGAAAACCGTTCTTGATAACTTATATCACAGTTTTTCTGGAGAGAAGGATAATAAAATAATTAGAAAAATTGATGTTCCAACTTGGCAAAAAGAACATCGTATTATTCCGGATAAAAAATAAATAAAGTTAGATATTGTCTTGAAATATTTTGCCTCGTCTTCTATTGCTGGCACGTATGGCTTCTCTACCGGTTTCTGTTTTCGCGCCCGTTGAAAGGCCGCCATGCAATTTGCATCGCCCATTTCTTGGTTTGTCCTGCGATTTATCCCAAACAGGAGGTGCTTGGCAAGGTGATGCTTTGCGGGTTTTAGCGCCACAAACGCCACGTAATTTTCTAGGTTTTCTTGGGTCATTGCAGAACCAGGATAATCGAATATTGCCATTTCTATCAATGTATATTGCTGACATAGTTCGCCTCCTTATCCATACCCCATGATGCACGCGTGTTAAGCCTCCAATTAATAATTTTATTAACTAAGAGAATAACCCCTTTACAGCTGATGTGGCTGAAAAAATTGGTTCCCGTTTTTTCCCGCTTTTCCCGTTTCGGTATTATTAGGGATGGTTCCCGTTTTCCCGCTTTTCCCACACCACCTATAGGAGGTGGGAAAAGCGGGAAGGGAATGGGGTGTAATTAAACTCTCCATAACCAATCTCCCTTAATGCCTAAATATTTTCTTTCAACAAGGCCACCAATTGCGCTTATGGCTCGGGATTTTCGATGCTTTGCATCAGCAACCATTCGTTCTGTTACCAACGCAACAGCCTCTTCATAAGTAACGCATTTGCTTAATGTTGGAGCACCTTCTTTACCAAGATGAGGGGAGCTATTCAATTGATTATCTATTATTTCTAAGGCTATTTTTTGATTGCGACCTAGTGAAACCTTCTTTGGGAGAATACCTTTTGAGCTATCGAATAATGCTACACATGATGTTATTTCATTGCCTAGTTCATCAAATCCGACATTTACAATTTCAAGTTTAAATGGGTTGGCGTCTCCAGTTATATCATCTTTAGATTTGGCGACGCTCCATTCTCTACGATTATCAGTTTTAATTACTTCAATGGCACCATCTAGCGCAGCATATAAGCTTGAATGCCCTCTTAAGCCTTTAGTTGTATCTTTGCCTGTATGATGCACTAGTAAAGCTACGCCACCAGTTAAGCTTTGTAATTTCTTAGCAGCAGCAATGATGTTTCCCATGTCTACGGATGAATTCTCGTCAGCACCAGGAGCGGCGCGATTCAACGTATCAATTATTATTAAGCCACCGTGGCCTCCTCCAGCGATAATTGCCTTAGCTAATTCTGAGATGTCATCGCTTAATAGATTGAAAGACTGTGTTACAAATTTTAGCTCGTCAGGAATAGGCTTATTGCAATAAGTACCCCACGCCTTAATGCGTTTTCCAATTCCAGATTCACCCTCGAGGCAAATATATGTCACCGGCGCTTTGGTAACTTTTAATCCGAACCAATATTTCTCCCCTGTGGCAATAGAAAAAGCCATATCAAGTATAAGAAAACTTTTGCCACTCCCGCTTGCTCCGTATAGAGCCGCTAATCCTTCTGCCGGAATTACACCATGTACCATCCAGCGCATAGGAGGTGCATTAAGAAGTGCTGCGCCGGAAAGTAGCTTATAATGCAACTTAGGGGTATTTATACGTGTTAACAATTCGGATAAGGCATCATAACCAAATTCCTGGGCATAATCATTTGCATCATAGTTTGAGGGTTTATTTGATGGTAGTTCAACCCATTGGCATCCAATCGTAGAGGAAATTTCTGAGGTTTGATCTTCCTTTCCTCGATCTGGCACTATAACTATTCGGGCAGTAGGGTATTTAATGCGCAGGGTTTTAGCGATTGCCATTATCCGACCAAAACCAAAACAGACAATGGAGGTGGCCCCTGACGCTTTGTTAATTGCCCAAGCTTGACCTAGGCCTTCGCATATATAAATTAAGTCCATAACAGAACCAACGGTGAAATAACTGTTATTAAATGAAGCGCCAGAAAGATTTAATTTCTTGCCAAATTTATTTGGTGGAATAAATTGCAAGGTTTGTAATTCTTCATTATCCCGGGAAGGAACAACTAAATAATTTGTTACGTCATTTCCATTGATTATCAGTGGTTGCTTGCTAGGTGGGCAATAGCGTAATCCTTCTGGAGTGCCTTGTTTCCGTAAAATATATTCGTGATTAGGTAGGGCAGATGAACATCTATCCCAAATAGCTTGTGCACGCTTTGTAGTGATGTTTCCACTAGGATATATTTTTATTTTTTGGTAATTCATGCCAAAGTTTGTATGAGGTTTGATGATTTTTTGAGGGAGCTATAGTCAAATGTTGTGTATGAGATATTTTGCATTAGGCGGCTGCTCTCTCATTCACTGACCTATTTTCCTCTTCCTGCCGTATACCATTAGTGAATTTAACATCACGAATAACGTCTGCCA
>JBAQCP010000195.1:0-24623 GCA_049294295.1 Gammaproteobacteria bacterium
CGAAAGCGGGAATCCATTTATAACGACATTTTTGCTGTATGTTTAAAATGGGTTCCCGCTTTCGCGGGAATGACAGTAGCGGCTCGCAATGACGGCAGATGCTTTATCCAAAATTATACTAAATCAAGATTTTCTGAAATTGAATCACATTAGCCTGCCATTCATCTTGTCCAGCGGTACTCATGTTCATCAATCCATCACCGCCGATAGAGGCTGCTAATTTTTTCATCATCGTATGCATGGTGGCTTCCGGGCGCTGCATGCCAAGTCGGTTAAACTTAGAGACTTTAGCGACGCCAATAACTTTATAGGCACTTTGAGGGCTTTGGTCTGGTTGAAACAGGGCCACTTGCTGCGGGTTTTTGGCTGGATAATTACCAGTACTCGTGATGCTTTGTTTGTGGATATAATTATTCGCGGTTCTAGCAGTAGGTGTTGCGCAGCCATTTAGCAATAGCACACTGAGAGCTGTAACTAACCAATACGACCTTTTCATTACTATCATCCTTTAACAATAAGCATCCACCAATTCATCCTATTAGATTCTTCTAACGAAGACAAATCATTTTGGCTGATTTATGAGGTTTTATCCGGCATAATCGCTACAAGACTCACTAAAAATAGGCAGCCTATGACCGACGTTCTAGAAATTGTCCGCCATGATTTACTTGACCCTGCGGGGCTGACGGATCAGCAATTACAAAATGTGCTTTACAAATTAGCAGGTCGTCAGATCGATTATGCTGATTTATATTTTCAATCAACGTATTCAGAATCCTGGATTCTGGAAGACAGCATTATCAAAGGCGGTAGCTTTGATATTGACCGCGGTGTGGGTGTGCGTGCGATGAGCGGTGAAAAAACCGGCTTTGCTTACGCTGATGACATTATGATGCCTGCTTTAGAGCAAGCAGCACAAGCCGCCCGCAGCATTGCAAAGCAGGGTGGGGAACGCGGTGTGCAAGCTTGGCAAAAACTGCCTGGCCATAAATTATACTCTCCAGTCAATCCATTGCATTCATTGACTGAAAAAGAAAAAGTGTCTTTATTGCAGAGCGTAGATAGTTACATTCGTCAAAAGGATTCTCGTATCGTGCAAGTGAGTGTCAGTCTTGCCGGTGAATACGAAACTATTTTAGTCATGGCGAGCGATGGCCATATGTCGGCTGATGTTCGTCCATTAGTACGTTTTAATATTAGTTTGATTGTCGATCATAAAGGTCGCCGCGAATCCGGCTACGCCGGTGGTGGTGGTCGTTATGATTATCATCATTTTCAACATAGCGATGTATTATTTGAATATGCAGATGAAGCCTTGCGCCAAGCGTTAGTTAATTTAGAAGCCGTTGATGCGCCAGCAGGCCCGATGACGGTGGTATTAGGCCCCGGCTGGCCAGGTGTGTTATTGCATGAAGCGGTAGGCCATGGATTAGAGGGTGACTTTAATCGTAAAGGTATTTCAGCTTATAGCGGCCGCATGGGTGAGCAAGTGGCCAGTAAGCTATGTACGATTGTTGATAATGGTACCCTGCCGAATCGTCGTGGTTCTTTAAATGTAGATGATGAAGGTATTCCTACCCAAAATAATGTCTTAATTGAAAATGGCATATTAAAAAATTACATGATGGATAAGCGCAATGCTCGTTTGATGGGTTTGCAATCAACGGGTAATGGTCGTCGCGAGTCGTATGCTCATCTGCCGATGCCCCGCATGACTAACACTTACATGTTAGCTGGCAAATCCGAACCTGAAGACATTATTGCCTCCGTTAAAAACGGATTGTACGCCGTTAATTTTGGTGGCGGTCAGGTAGATATTACCTCCGGCAAATTTGTGTTTTCTGCGAGCGAAGCGTACTTAATTGAAAATGGCAAAATCGGTGCGCCGGTGAAGGGAGCCACCCTAATTGGCAACGGTCCTGATGTATTAAACAAAGTGTCTATGGTTGGTAATGATCTTAAGCTTGATAGCGGTGTAGGCGTTTGCGGTAAGGATGGTCAAAGTGTACCAGTAGGCGTGGGCCAGCCTACTTTAAAAATAGATGTGCTAACAGTGGGTGGAACGAGGGCGCAAGAATGAAAGAATTAGAAAACATATTATTTAATGTCAATTTCTTGCAATCACTTTCTGACGACATTTTGCGGCGAGCCAAGAAATCAGGCGCAGATCAAGCGGAAGTTGATATTGCTGTGAATAAAGGTTTTTCTGTCACGGCACATGGCGGCGATGTGGAAACAGTAGAATACAATCAAGATAAGTCTATCGATATCACGGTGTTTTTCGGTAAACGTTCAGGTTCTGCCAGCCTTTCAGATGTGAGGCCGCAAGCAATCAAAGATGCGGTAGATGCGGCTTGTCATATTGCAAAATTTACGGATGAAGATCCAGCAGCAGGTCTTGCTGATAAAGCAGATTTAGCTTTCCAATATCCTGATTTAGATTTATCCCATCCTTGGCAGCTAAGTGTTGAAGAAGCGATACAGCTCGCTATCCAATGTGAAAAAGAAGCGATGGCTTACGATAAGCGAATTATCAGTGCAGAAGAATCAACCGTTGGCACGATTGAGGCATTTGATCTTTATGCCAATAGCCATGGGTTTACCGGTTTTTACCCTTACACCAGACATGATGTTAGTTGTGTGTTGGTTGCAAAGCAGGGTAAGGATATGCAGCGGGATTATAGCTATAGCGTTTCCTCCGATCCGCATCAATTAAAGAGTGTATCTGAGATTGCAAAAGATGCTGCGGAGCGTACGGTTAAACGATTAGGTGCGAAGCGATTAAAAACCATGAAAGCGCCTGTTATTTTTATTGCAGAAGAAGCGCGTGGATTGCTCGGACATTTTGCAGCAGCCATCTCTGGCGGTAGCTTATACCGTAAGTCATCTTTTTTGTTGGATCATTTAGGTAAGCAAGTATTTCCTGATTTTGTGCAGTTAGCGGAGCAGCCGCATTTATTGGGGGCCCTTGGCAGCGCTCCATTTGATAACGATGGTGTTGCAACGCGCGCTAACGTCTTTGTGAAAGACGGTATTTTGCATCAATATTCTTTGGGTACTTATTCCGCGCGTAAATTAGGTATGCAAACAACCGGCAATGCGGGTGGTATGCATAATTTAACAATCAAACCTGGCACCAAAGATCTCGCTGCTTTATTGAAAACGATGGATAAAGGTTTGCTGATTACTGAGATGATGGGTAATGGTGTCAATTTAATTACTGGTGATTATTCCCGTGGTGTTGGTGGTTATTGGGTAGAGAATGGTGAGATTCAATATCCAGTGCATGAGGTAACGGTTGCGGGCAAATTACAGGATATGTATAGCCGTATGCGTGAAGTAGGTAATGATGTGGATATACGCGGCAATGTAAGGACGGGATCAATCTTATTAGAAGAAGTGATGATTGCAGGCAGCTAACGCCTTCCTCCGAGTTTACTTGCGGCGGAGGAAGGTGTTTGACGGTGTTTCAGGTCTGGATGTTGGGCTTTCTGGTGTGGATTGCCTGGATAATTTGGGCGAGCTGGATGCTGAATTTAAAGCCTGAGCTAACGGTTTGAGTTTGCTAGGTGTAGTCACCATCGGCCGTTTACTCAGTTCATCTACGCCGCCTTTTTTAGTGGGTGTAATAATGCTTGACGGTGCCGGTTTCTTAGGCGCAGTAGGAATAGGTTTTTTCAGGAAAAATGGCGGATGGATACTAGGCGTTGTTGATGGAGCTGGAGGTATAATTCCCCCAACTGGCGCCGTGCTTGATGAAGTTGCGTTTGATGCTAATTTTCTGGCTTTAGCATACCCAATGAGTTGCTCTACTAATATTCCAAAATACTTGCCATAATCTACATGAGGTTTATTTTCTGTTTGCGTGTAAAATTTGAATGGTAGGCAAAAGTCAGGCGTCTTAATGGTATATAGAATACTATTAGAAATTTGTATGTTCTTGCTTATGAGTTGAGCTTCTGTTCTTAATTCAAATCCTTCAGGGTAGGCATCAGAGATAAGTTTAATATGTTGCTCAATCATGACCAGCATTTCTGTATTAGAATGGTTAGTACCTGCTACTAAGTTGCTTTCTGTTTGGCTTTTTTCTCCAAGAATTTGATGCGCAATTAAATGCAGCCATTCCCAATTAGCGCGTTCTCTGGATATTTCAACGAATCCGGCATATTTGGAGGCGCTAGCTTCGCTTTCTTTTATACGTGGCGCAGCTAATGCCTTATTTTGGGAGAGGGAGCGTCCTGGATGCGCTCTGTTTTCTCGGCGCGTTTGTTTCAGAGATTCCTGTGTAATGGTTGCTTCTTGAATTTTAGATTTGCCTGCAGCGGGCTTCACTTTAGTAAGCGCACTTGATTGTAATGCAGGGTTACTTTTGCAAACTTCTTTTGTAGGTTCTCGTAAAATAGCTGTCTGATTAGGGTCATTTGAGAAAATGATACCCACTCCTACTCGGGATTTTGCTGTGAGGATTTCTTCTTGATCGTCGACTTCAACGATCACTGTAGAAGGTGTGCCTCCAGGTGAGTAGCTTCGAATTTCCTTAATTGGTTTATAGCTTTCAACACGTTGTCCAAATTGCTCCATCAGACGGCGCCCCATCTCACTTTCGTTAGCGCTTTCCGTGCTGCTGTCGTTTTCTGAGCTGAGTAGGCTGAGGTCTAATAATATGGAGGTTATATAGGGGATAGGGGGACGCTTGGGTATGGGAGCTAAAATAGTCTGTGAGACCGTTTTAATTTCTTGCGACGTTTCTGCTCGTCCGTAGAAATAGACAGGCTGATTAGCGGACGGCATCCTTGGGGTGCGTTGTTGATGAGGGTGGTAAGCGGCATCAATTTTTTTACGCTTAGGTCGTTTTGGCGCTGGGGCCAACATGCTAGTGTTTTTAACAGCATTCTCATCGGCATGAGGCTCTACTCGCTGCCGCTTTTTAGCGTTCTCGGGTGCGTCGCTAGCGTCGTCAATTCCTGGTTTTCTGGGAGTCATAATTTTTTATTCTTATCATTATTTTATTAATGTTGATTAAATTATAACTAGAATTTGCTTTTTTTACAATAAATCAAGCAGGAAGAGGGTGTAGGTCGTTGATTTTATAGCGGGAGGGCTGACGTAATGTCACGCTTGGGGTTGTTTGTGAGCGAGTGGTGGCGTAGTCCGGATGAGGCGCAGCGACAGACAGGGCTCTTTCTTCAAAATAAAAAAAGAGCCCCGGCTGTCGCTGCGCGTCATTCGGGCTACAGTTAACGCTTAAAATGATCCGCAATAATCTGTGCGACACAGGCGGTTAATTTCTTTCCCATGGGAATATGTAAAAACTCATTAGGGCCGTGTGCGTTCGATTCTGGGCCTAGCAATCCGGTGATTAAGAATTGTGCCTTCGGGAACTTTTCACCTAGCATACCCATAAAAGGAATAGAGCCGCCTTCGCCCATATAAACTGCTTCTTTACCAAAATAAGTGTTAGAGGCATTCTTGGCAGCTTCCACCAGCCATGTCTCTTCTGCGGGTGCATTCCAGCCCGGTCCCGTGTCATTGATGTCATAGGTAATGTGAGCGCCGTAGGGGGGTTCTTTTTCTAGTGTTTGTTTGATAGCGGCAGCTGCTTTGTCAGGATGAGTAGTGGGGCTTAAGCGCATAGATAGTTTGACAGACAGCGTAGGCAAGGTCACATTGCCAGCATCTTCGAGTGAAGGCATACCATCACTACCAATAACTGATAGCGCAGGTTTCCAGGTTCTTCTTAAAATAAGATCAGCAGGGGAATCTGATTCCGGGATAACGTTAGATACAAACGGTAAGCTTTCATATACCGCTAGTCCTAATACGTTTGCTGCCGCTTTTGCTTGTTCGCTGCGTTCTGTTGGAATGGTAACTTGTAAGTCATTTAAAATAACATTCCCGGTTTTTTCGTCTTCGAGTCGATTTAGCAGTTGGCGTAAAATGCGAAAACAGGAAGGAACGATGCCACTACCTTGCCCTGAATGAATGCCTTGTTTTAAAACATCGATAGTTAAGGTGCCGCCTACTAATCCGCGTAATGAGGTGGTTACCCATAATTGGTCGTAGTTACCGCAACCAGAATCTAAGCAGACTACTAGGCTAGGTTCGCCGATACGATCTTTTAGTGCATCGATATAGTAAGGTAAATCAAAGCTGCCGCTTTCTTCGCAGGCTTCAATTAAAATGACACAACGAGCGTGGGGAATGTTTTGTTCCCGTAATGATTTGATGGCGGTTAATGAAGCAAAGGCAGCGTAACCATCGTCAGCGCCACCGCGGCCGTAGAGACGGTCGCCGCGCAAAACCGGTTTCCACGGATGCAGGTCATCATCCCAGCCTGTCATTTCAGGTTGTTTGTCTAAATGACCATAAAGCAAGACGGTATCATCATTGTTGCCAGGGATATTCATGAAGATGACGGGGGTGCGATTTTCTAAGCGCACGATATCTAATTTCATGCCTTCAATACCGTGGGTGTTACACCAATCAGCAATTAAAGTAACCGCTTGTTCCATATAGCCGTGTGCTTGCCAATTTTTATCAAACTGCGGCGATTTATTAGGGATCTTAATGTAGTCCATTAAGGTGGGGATGATGCTGGTATCCCAAAGCTCGTTAATAAAGGTCGTATTTTTTGTTGGATTCATTATGTGTTCCTTTTAGTTGCTGCGGCTAATTTTTTTAATAAGGGAGCGGTTTCATCCAGGGAGAGGCAGGCATCGGTAATGCTGAGTCCGTAGATGAGGTTGTTACTTAAGTGTTGTTTGCCTGAGACTAGATTGCTTTCTAGCATGATGCCGCAAATAGCTTGGTTGCCTAGCGTTAGTTGTGTAACGACGGCATCGGCCACATGAATTTGTTGTAGATGGTTTTTGTGACTGTTGCCATGGCTGCAATCAATCATAAGACGTGGGGTTAATTGTTGTGCGTTTAAGCCATTCACAGTCGAGGTGATGTCGTCAGGGCCGTAGTTAGTTTGTTCGCGGCTGCCTCTTAGGATGACGTGGCAGTTAGGGTTGCCGGGGGTGTGTAAAATGCTAGGTAAGCCGTTAGGGGTTATGCCTAAATAAGAATGTGGGTATTGTGCAGTTTGAATCGCTTCTATCGCGACTTGTACATTGCCATCGGTATTATTTTTAAAGCCAATAGGCATGGGTAGTCCCGCTGCAATTTGGCGATGTAATTGGCTTTCTGTGGTGCGAGCGCCAATAGCACCCCAAGAGATGAGATCAGCTAGATAGAGCGGTGTCATAGGATCTAGAAATTCTGTTGCCGCTGGCATGCCTAATTCATTAAGTTGTATTAATAGTTCGCGGGCAATCGTAAGGCCGTGCGCGACATCATGGCTGCCATCTAAATGAGGGTCGTTAATTAGCCCGCGCCAGCCTATCGTGGTTCTTGGTTTTTCAAAATACACCCGCATGATGATTAATAACTCATCTTGATATTGATCAGCGTATTCTTTGAGTTGGGTCGCGTAGTCAAGGGCGGCTTTAGTGTCATGAATGGAGCATGGCCCAACGATGACAAGCAGCTTTTGCGAGTTGCCAGCAATGATGGCTTTGGCTTCTTCCCGGGTTTTATCTATCGCCAGTTTTGCGCGCGCAGAGAGAGGAAGGGCTCTTATCAGCTCTTCTGGGGTAAATAATGCTCTGCAAGTCGTTTCGCTGGTCATATTTTGCTATTTGTTAACCTATTTGGTAGAAGTAGCATATTAGCTAGTCGCTAGAGTTGAATCAATCTATGTATTTGGCTAATGAGGTAAAAAGGGATAGATACTAGTGTGTAGGAAAGTGGTTCACCCCGAATAGTCTTAGTGTTAACTGGCGTTTTGCTAGGTGGGTCGGCATTGATGCGGACAGCTAGGGGGTATTTCTTTAATTCCATGAAGTAATGTAGAGATTTTAAACTGCCTGTTCGGCCAGCTTTGACTTCTACCGGGATCACTTGGTTATTGTGTTGGATAATGTAATCAATTTCAGCATTGGCTTTAGCTTCTTCTCTTTGCCAGTAGTATAAGGCGGGCTCAATATAGGGAGGGTTGACCGTTCTTAAGAGCTGCCCGGCTACTTGTTCTGCAATCCCGCCATTGTTTATTAAGGTGATGTCATTTAGTGATAGAAGCTGATGCAGGTTGAGGCCAAGTGCTGCGCTGCATAGGCCGACATCGAGAAAGATTTCTTTAAAATGTTTTTCATTGATTTCTGCGGCTAACGGTATGCCATTCGCAGCGCAGCTTTGGACGCGATGGCAGAGTTTGGCTTTTTGTAAAATATCTAACACTTTTTTAATGGTATTGGCAGGAATGTCTTTGTTAATCCGGCTATAAACAAATTTCTCGCCTAATCGTCTGGGGATGGAGAGCATTACTTCTTCTAGTCTTTCTGTCGCAATGCGTCCTCGGTATTTAGCAAAATCATCGCGATAAGTGGCCAAGAGGTCGTTTTGAATCTGGCTGATTTTGTTGGGGGATTTTTCAGTAATCCAGCTTTGCGTTGCCGCAGGCATGCCGCCAACCAATGCGTATTCTTGAAATAAGCGAGTGAGTTGTTCATGGAGCACAGGAGGAATATCGGTATTGAAAGTGAAATTTTCTAAATACGTCAGAAAGCCATCATTCTTGGTTGCCAGTAAAAATTCTTCGAATGACAAGGGTTCAAGATGGGCATAGCTAATACGACCAACAGGCATACTAAAGGAATGCTCTGTTAATACAAATTCTAATAGGGAGCCTGCTGCGATGACTGGGAGCTCGGGTAGTTCTTCGGCAAACCAGCGTAGTTTGCTTAAAAGCTCGGGCGATGTTTGGATTTCATCTAAAAACAGCAGGCTGTTTTTAGGGTCGATGTCGTTAAAAAGCGTGCTTAAATTAAGGAGGATAGTGTTTGGATCATTGGACTTAAACAGGCTCGCATGGGAGGGTTGTTTTTCAAAGTTAAGCTCAATTAATTTTTTATTTTGTGATTTGGCAAGATGACGTACCAACCAGGTTTTACCGACTTGTCTTGCGCCACGCAATACTAATGGCTTTCTATCGATGCCATGCAGCCAATTGGTTAAATAATCTAGTAAAATTCTTTTCATGAGTTTCTCGCATTAAGTATTTATATTATAAGTAAATAATGATATTAAGTCAATAAAACAGGGGGGGTGTTTTGTTAGTCTGCTCAGCAAAACAGGGGGGGTGTTTTATTGGCTTAAACATCCTAGTAAATTATTCAGGACTGGTGTTTAATGAATTAAATGTCTATGGAAGGCGTATAACTCTATGAAACTACATTTGTTAGGTTGTGCATCAGGAATAGCAGGAGCGGATCTTGGCAGTGGGAATGGGCCGCTAACCATGCAGAAATCGACTTTTTTGGCGGATCTTAGTGTGCCGGTTGTTTGGAAGGATATGTTGAAAGGTGTGCCTGGGCGTGAAATGGATAAAGCGGTTAGTACGCTATGTACGGCGCTGGCTAAGCAGACGGCTAAATTGACGCGTGATAAGGCTTTCTTTAGTGTGCTAGGCGGTGATCACTCTTGTGCAATTGGGACATGGAGTGGTGTGTTTGATGCCAAGTATGCAGAGGGTGATATTGGGTTAATTTGGATAGATGCGCATATGGATAGTCATACGCCAGAGACATCCGAGACCGGGCGTATTCATGGTATGCCATTAGCTGCATTAATGGGGCATGGGTATGCTGCCTTAACAGAGATATTAAATAAGCAGCCTAAGTTTAAACCGGAAAATGTTTCTTTAATTGGTGTGCGTAGTTATGAGAGTGGAGAGGCGAATTTATTAAAACGCCTGAATGTAAAAGTGTATTTTATGGATGAGGTAAAACAGCGGGGTTTTGATGCTGTGTTACAAGAGGCAGTTAAGCGAGTGAGTCAACACACGATAGGGTATGGCATTAGTTTGGATTTAGATGGCATTGATCCGCTGGATGCACCAGGTGTCGATGTGCCTGAGCCTGATGGTATCCGTGCGTTGGATTTGCAAGTAGGGTTAAAAAATATTGCCCACGATCCGCGTTTGATCGCAGCGGAGATTGTGGAGTTTGATCCGCAGTATGATGAAGATCGAAAGACTGAGCAATTGGTCGTGTCTGTATTGGAAATATTAGCGCAGGGTAGAATGGCGTATGGTCATAAGGCTTGAAGTAACAGTGAGTCAGCAAACACTCAGCGTGTTTGATAATGATAAGCTCATTAAACAGTATTCTGTGTCGACAGGTAAGAATGGCGTGGGTGAAATGTTTGGCAGTGAGCAAACGCCAAGAGGTCGACATATTATTCGTGCAAAGATTGGAGCGAATAGTGAAGCAAATACGGTATTTATTGGACGTCGTCCGACAGGCGAGATATTTAATGAGACATTACAAGCAAAATTTCCGGGGCGGGATTGGATTTTAACGCGTATTTTTTGGTTGAGTGGGTTGGAGAAAGGTAAGAACCGGTTAGGTCGGGTTGATACCATGCGTCGTTATGTTTATATCCATGGAACCCCTGATCAGGTGGCCTTGGGGGTGCCAGGTTCTAGGGGGTGCATCCGTATGCGAAATGCAGACATTATTGAATTATTTGACATAGTTCCGGTAGGGGCAGAGATTGCCATTATTGAGTAGGGTGGATGTGGTAATCTAGAGTAAGGAAAGAATACTTTTCAAATGAAGAGGACGCTATGACCGACAAAGTCCACCAATTATTAGATTTTTGGTTCGGTAATCTAGGCGCAGCTGACCTTCCCACCAGCGATCGCACCAATTTATGGTTTGGCGATAACGAAGAACTCAAAATTCAAATGTATGATTTATTCGGTGATGAATTCGCAAATGCAAAATCAGGCAAGCTGCAAGAATGGATACAAACACCGCGCGGAAGACTCGCGCTCATTATCTTGCTAGATCAATTTCCTCGCTACCTTCATAAACGTTCATCCCTAGCCTTTGCATTTGATGAAACGGCTTTAAAGCTATGTGTTGATGGTCTGCGGGAAAAGATGGATCAATCATTAACGCTTATCGAGCGTGTCTTCTTTTATATGCCACTAGTGCATGCTGAAGATGGCGATATCCAAGAAAAATCGATAAGGCTTTATCAATCCTTGGTCTCACTATCCATGACCGAAACCACCCAGGTTTATCAATTATTTTTAGCCTATGCTTATGCGCATTTCCGTGTGATTAAAGAATTTGGCCGCTTTCCACAACGCAATGAAATGTTGGGGCGAGAATCTACCCAAGCAGAGCTGGCATTTCTCAAAAATACATAATATTATTACATCTCTTGGAACATGGATCATAAAGGGATTAATATGAAAAAAATGCATTCGTTCATCTTGGCGTGCGTTGGTGTTGCCTCCATTGCCTCCTACTCAACCGCTTACGCTGGCAACCGCGCAAATACAGCTACCTTAACGCTAGGTGCGGGCTACGAATACTTTACTGATAAACGTAAAATCCAAAATACCAGTATGCCTATGGTGATGCTTGGATATAATTTCACCCGGAATTGGGGTGCTGAAGCTTTATTAGGCATTTTCAATACCAATTTTAAATCATCTGCTAATGACTCAAGACAAGTCAACGGTACGTTGTTTGCGCTTGATGCGATGTATCATTTCACACCTTTCTGTAATTGTGATGTGTTTGAACCATTTATTTTGGCGGGTGCTGGTGTAACAGGCTTAAATCCAAACCGACAAGATGGCCATAACGAAGGTAACATCAATGCTGCTATTGGTACCCAAATCTTCATTGATAAATCCATTGCATTCCGAATTGAAGCCCGTGATTTTTACACTTGGGTGGGTGGAAAGAATGATTACATGTTTGATGCTGGTGTAACTTTCTTATTAGATATTTGCTAACGTTAGCGATATAAAAATCCCCGCTCTTTTGCGGGGATTTTTTTTGGGGAGTATATAGGTGAGCAATTCACGATTTAGTATATTCCATGAGCCGCTGCCTAGTGAGTGGCAAGAGAAAATGTATGCCTACTTGCCGCTTGCCGAAATTATCAATAGCCGTCAGGATGTTAGATCTCGCCGTGATCGAATGCGTGCATTATTTTCTATTGATTCGGAAAGTTCGCAGAATTTGCAAAAAAGATTATTGAATTATTGGATGCGTTATTCAGGGGCTTGTCCTTTAAGTGTTAGCTTTCTAAACGAAAGAATTTCAAACCCAAATTTTTATGATAGCCCTCTGCATCATCAGTTATCAGTCGTTGCCTTACATAACAAATTAACAGGGAAAATTAGTAATTTTTCAATCATTAATGGCTATGTAGAAGATTTATTATCAGTTGCAGATGTTTTGAATCATGAAGAATATGTGGATTTTTTTAAACAGACAGCAGCGCTATTGAGCCGCAATAATCAATATAATTTAGCGCTGATCGGTCTTGAGAAGGCGTACAAAACAGATAAAACGGATGTTAGGTTTTTATTGTGCGATTTGAGTCTTTACTTGCAAGAAGATCAGATATTAAAAATATTATTAGCCGACGTTTTTTTGCGGAAACTTAGGCATTTAACGTCTCGATCTACCAGATGCCCTTTTAGTAATGTGGTAATAAAGCTAATTAATTGCTTGTCGGATAAAAACAAAATTAAAGTGATTAGGCGTTTTTTAGATTATTTTTCTGAAAATAACCAAACACTAGAAAGTATTTTTTATTTATTATCTGGCTTTATGGATAGCGTGGCTAATACCTCTATAGTGATAGATGCTGAGTATCAGCATATGTTGGCGGCGATTGCTGGGATTGTACCAAATGTTTTGGTTTTAATGGCAAAGACGAAAAATTTCCTAGTCGTAGAGTCGGAGGCTTTTCTAGTATTAAAAAGCATTCTTACGGCTTCTAGTGATGGGGCGGTTAAAGCTAAGATTGTGCGGTTATTTAGAGAGATGATGTTAGGTGAAAGGCCAAGAATTCTTAACGAGAATGTTTATGAGGTTGTTTGGAGTGCTGCGGTTGATGAAGGTGATCATTTAGGGGTAATTGAGCTACTCCAATATTTTCCTAGATTAACCCACTTAAATTGGAGTCAATTAATAGAGGATAAAATAATAGAGTGGTTAGTGAGTGAGCTTGCAATTAGTCGTAATCATCTTGTAAGCAATTACTTAAATAAAATTATTGTGAAGATAGTGGATATTAAGAATTTATCTAAAGCTATTAATCTATTTTTAAAGGTCTGCGAATTGCAGACCTCTAAAAATACATCAGATGATTTTTTTTGGCGAGCATTCAAATCCTTTTTTGGACATCCTGGTGTTGATTATCATCAAAGGCAGCGATTGCTAGGTTACCTTAAGTCAGAAATTCATCGAGGGGCACATGCATTATATTTTTCATTACCCATCGGTAGGCTTACGGTAGATGAAAGAGGGCAATTATTTGGTGCAGTTTTAGCGAGGAATGCTAAAGAATCTTCTTCTAGCCTGATAGACGTCCTCTGTAAGATGTCAGGTATGAGTCTTCCGAAGGGTTTGATTGAGGGATTTGTTGCGACCCTAATGGAATTTTTATTATACAAAACTGAAAAAAGTCTCCCAGCCTCAACTGATAGATTGTATTCATCTATTAATAATCTCTCAAAACAAAGTTTCAGCGACAATACGGCAAGAGGGGTGCTTTCTCTGTTGAATAACGAGTCATTGGGATGTGAAAAATTTATCTTGTTAAAAGCTTTTTTGGCGTCAGTTGGTCCGCATAAATATTGGAATGCAATTTTTGAATTATTTAAAATATTGCTTTGTCAGAAATGTGTCCCTAGCGAGGATATTTTTGATGCTTTTAAAAAATATGCTTGTTTAGCATCTAGAGTGAATCCTGATATCTCGATTGAATATATCAATTTTTTTATTATAAATGTTGAAAGTATCGATATGGCTGCTGGCTTAAACATACTAAAGGGTTTGACAGAGCGGCCACTGGTTAAGCCTGCCTTATTGATATGTGTTAAGTTTTTATTTTCTAAAGAATTTTGTGAAAAAACTGAGTTTAGTAAAATAAAATCAAATATTTTAATGAATCTTGCTAAGTATTCTTGTTTGCCATCCGAGAGTATTCCTGTATTTTTTGATTATGCAGTAGGGCGTTTAGAGGCAAATATTCTGAATGGTCATATTGAGGCATTTGATTTGATGGGATGTTTATTGCGACAAGAAGCCCTACCTTTATTTGTTCAAGAAAAAATACAGTATTCTGCATTTTTGGCGTTGTTTAGTGACTGTACAAAAAGAATTTTATCCGCCTTATTTTTGTTAAAAGCTTGGCATAAGGCAGGTTGGTCAGTGGGTGTTTCTATCGAGGAGGTAGATCAAGCTCGTCTTTTAGAGTTAACTGGCCATGCGGAAGAGCAAGTTCGATATGAGGTTGTCTCTTTGCTGAATCTTTTGCCTAATATAATAATGGATTGCAATCCGTTTACTAATCCGGAGTCTGTTTTGTTAATGGCAATTCAGGAAGAGAGGCGGCTATCAATTCAGCCAGAAGCTAGTTGTTCGCGAATATCACCTGGTGTGTAACCTTTATTTTATGCAGGCTGTATTTATTCTTCCCCAAACTTGTCATTAATCAATTTTTCTATCGCCGCTAATGCAGCTTCCTCATCATCACCCGTAATAATCACATCCATCAAATTATCTTTTTGTGCACCTAGGGTGATGACACCCATAATACTTTTACAATCCACTGTTCGATCGCGATAAACCAATTCAATGCGGCTGGAAAAGCGCTTGGCTAGATCGACTAGTTTTGCTGCTGCACGGGTGTGTAAGCCTAATTTGTTCTGTATCGTTAGTTGCTGGCGTATCATAATATTTCCGAGTAATGAATATGGTTGTAAATTCAGCTTCTATGGCCAATGCTGTCATCTCGAGCAATTGCTGCCAGAGGCTGTCATTCCCGCGAAAGCGGGAACCCATTTCAAGCATACAACAGAAGTATCGTTATAAATGGATTTCCGCTTTCGCGGGAATGACAGCCTCTAGTCCTTTCGTGCGAATGAAGGCGCTTACCTTTATAAATTAAAATCTTCACCCAAATAAACCGCTCTCACTTCACTATTTTCTAAAATAGCTTCAGGATTGCCTTCGCAAATCATTTTACCCTGACTCACAATATAAGCGCGTTCACAGATGTTTAGTGTGTCACGCACATTATGATCAGTGATTAAAATCCCCATGCCGCGTGCGCGTAAATGCGTGATAATGCGTTTTACATCTAAAACGGAAATAGGGTCAATGCCGGCAAATGGTTCATCTAATAAAATAAAGTTGGGTTCAGTCGCTAGTGTGCGAGCAATCTCAGCTCGGCGTCTTTCGCCGCCCGATAAGCTCATGCCTAACGTATCACGAATATGCGTGATACGAAATTCTTCTAGCAGCTGCTCAAGTTTGGCTTTACGCTCATTACGGTTTAAGTCTTTTCTAAGTTCCAAGATAGCCATAATGTTTTCTGCAACGGTTAGTTTGCGGAAAATGGACGCTTCTTGGGGTAAATAGCTTAAACCCATTTGCGCACGACTGTGTACAGGCATGCCGGTGATATCTTTACCATCAAGCGTAATGCAGCCGCCATCAGTGGGGATAAGGCCTACCATCATGTAGAAGGAAGTGGTTTTACCGGCGCCATTTGGGCCTAATAAACCAACGATCTCGCCACGTTTAATATGTAGGGAGACGTCTTTAACGACTTCACGAGATTTGTACTTTTTGTAGAGATGTTCTGCACGTAATGTATTAGGCATAATATTCAACTGTCTGGATTATAAACTAGCACGGCACGACCATTTTCGGATGCTGGCACAATAATGGTCTGATCTTTCATATTGTAGTGGATTACTTTCCCTTGGAAGTTATTTTCACCTTGGGTCACAACAACGTTTTCTTTGATAATGACATTAGACGCAATCGGGTAATAAGTAATGATATTACCATTCGCATGGATTTCAGGATCGCCAATTTTAGGCAGTGTCCAGTAATGCGCGGTTTGTTGGAATCCGTAAGCAATCGCTTCTTTGATTTTGTGCTCACGATTACTTTTTGTAATTAAACGATCCGCTAAAATATGAGTGCTGCCTTGATCAACTTTAACATGGCCTTCAAAGGTGTTGATACCAGTTTTATAATTATAAATACTGGAATCTGACACGATCATCAATTTTTCTTGCGCATCTTCAGGTAGCGCGGCTGCTGAAAATGAAAAAAGAGCCATTAAAAAAATGCTGATGGTGCGTAAACCATGTTTACATATTTGGTACATACTCGCCTCTTGCCTGAGATAGCAATTTAATGTCGCCATTATTCATGTCTGCTTCCATGCCGGTGGCTTTCACCACTAAATTCGGTTGTGTCATCGTAATAAAATCATTGGTTTCTGCGGTTTGCTTTTCTGGGTGAACGCGTAACGTTTCTGTTTTAATAATCGTTGCTGGATTATTGCCATCAGCCGCATGATGAATGATAACATTTTCTTTGAAGTCGATGATATCAATGCCTTGTAAGGCGGTTGCGTGCTCAGCATTAACATACCAAGGCTGTGGCGACTGACGATAAAGCGTGAGAGCTGGCGTCGTTAGCAGCGTGGTGTTGTTATCTGGGTAATGTGTTAGTTTAGGCGTTGCAATTTTCATGCTGGGTTTACCTTGCTTATTCATAATAAGCGCATGCACATCTTCCATAAACGCATCAGGCAGCGTAGAGGCTTGAACGACAGGCTTATTGCCAGAATGCAAAGACAATAGCGTGGTCCACACCGCAAGGCTAAGAATCGAAATCGTCGCTAAACTGATTATCGTATTTTTATAAGCCATCACTCACTCGTTTATTTATTTAGTGAGGTAGGATTGTATCACAGCTTGGTACTGATTTTTCGATTTCATGATAAATTCACATGCTTCTCGAACAGCCCCTTTCCCACCTTTATTTTTCGTAATAAAATCAGCATGTTGCTGAATAATATCAGGTGCTTGGGGTACAGTAATCGCAAGACCCGCACGACGCAAAAGAGGTAAATCAGGTAAATCATCCCCCATATAAGCAATTTGGTCGTTTTGCAGCTCTAGCGTGCTTTTTAGCTCTTCAAAGGCTGGAATCTTGTCTTCATGGCCTAAATAGGCATGTTTGATGTCTAATTCTGCTAAGCGGCGGGCAACAGCATCTGATTTTTTTCCTGAAATAACGGCGACCGTTACCCCGGTTTTTTGTAATAATTGAATGCCGAGTCCGTCTTGAATATGAAAACCGCGCATATCAACGCCTTCGCTTAGATAATAAATAACGCCAGTGGTGAGGACGCCATCGACATCTAAAATAAGTAATTTAATACCTTCCGCTTTTGCTTCTACTAACATTAGACAACTCCTGCACGCAAAATATCGTGAATATGTAATACACCGACGGGTTTATGTTCTTCATCAGTGACAATTAAAGACGTAATTTGAAATGTTTCCATTAAATTTAGCGCTTCTGCTGCTAAAGTGGTGCGATGAATGGTTTTAGGGTTTTTAGACATAATTGTGCCAACTTCTGTCGCATAAATGTCGTGATTAGCATCAAACGCGCGACGTAAATCGCCATCAGTAAAGACACCCACTAGCTTACCTTGTTGATCAATAACCGTCGTTAATCCCAGCTTTTTTTGCGTCATTTCAACTAATGAATTTTTTAGGCTAGTATTTTCAGTCACGATGGGGATGAACCCGTCTTTATGCATGATTTCGTCAACCAATAAGAGTAAGCGACGGCCTAGCGCACCACCTGGGTGTGAGAGTGCGAAATCATTTTCAGTAAAGCCGCGCGCTTCTAATACGGCCATTGCTAAAGCATCACCCATGACAAGTGCTGCTGTTGTGCTGGAGGTTGGCGCTAAGCCTAAAGGACAAGCTTCTTTGGTGACGCTGACATCTAAGTGCACGGAAGCGGCTTTTGCTAAGGTTGATTCCGGTTTGCCAGTTAAAGCAATTAATGGAATATGTAGTCGTTTCACAACAGGTAATACATCAACAATTTCTTCAGAAGCCCCGGAATTTGAAATGGCAATTAACACATCTTGTTTGGTGATCATGCCAATGTCGCCGTGTTTAGCTTCACTGGGATGAATAAAAAAGGCGGGGCTGCCTGTGCTGGCAAAGGTAGCTGCTATTTTCTTACCAATATGACCGGACTTACCAATGCCCATGACTGCAATACGTCCTTTGCACTCTAATAGGTAACGGCAGGCATTCGCAAAGTCATCATTAATGCGATCAGCTAGCTGACCTATCATTTGGGTTTCAATTTCGATGACGGAACGACCGAGTTCGCAAAGCTTTTTATTATCCATTAGATGTCTCATTAGTTAGGCATTTATCTTAAGGTCATTATAAGGGTACATAGTTTGGATGGAAAGTTGGTTTTCTTGTCTTTGTAATATTTATTTAAATCATAGAGTTATTTAAATGAGAAGGAGGTGTATTAACAATATATCAATCTTATCTAAACTTAGCGTTATTGATGATCAGTTTAGATAAGGTTTATATAGATGGATAGGTCGAAAAATCCTTTTTCCCCTGGAGCAGGTACGCCACCTCCCGAATTGGCTGGCAGATCAGCCATTTTAGAAGATGTTATGGTGGCTCTTAAGCGGGTTAAAATGGGAAGAGCTGAAAAAAGCATGATTTTAGTCGGTTTAAGGGGGGTTGGTAAAACCGTATTGTTGGGTGAGATTCAGCATTTGGCTGAGGAAGAAGAGTATAGAGTCAGCTTTATTGAGGCGCATGAGAGTAGTCAAAAGAAATCATTAGCAGCATTGCTAATCCCCCATGTGCGCCGCATTCTTTACGGCTTAGATCGAGGGGAAGCCATTAGCGAAAAAGCAAAAAAGGCATTACGGATATTTAAAAGCTTTATTAGTGCCGCAAAGTTGAAAATTGGAGATATGGAATTCTCTCTTGATATTGATGCCGAAACGAGTGAGGCAGATAGTGGAGATTTAGAGGTTGATTTAGCTGTTCTATTTGTTGCGATCGCGGAAGCTGCTAAAGATAGAGGGACAGCCGTTGCTATTATTATTGATGAGTTGCGGTATTTGGATGAAAAAGAATTAAGTGCCATCATTATGGCCATGCATAGAGTTTCTCAAAAATCGCTACCATTAATTTTAGTGGGCGCCGGATTGCCTCAATTGGTAGGTAAAGCGGGGAATTCTAAATATGCGGAGCGCTTATTTTCTTACCCTGAAGTAGGAGCGTTAACAAAATCGGATACTAAGATAGCTTTACAGGCGCCTGTAAAGGATTTGGGGGTTAGTTTTGAGACGGAAGCTCTTGATGAAATTTATAAAACGACAAAAGGCTATCCTTATTTTTTACAAGAATGGGGTTACCATGCTTGGAATGTTGCGAATCCTACTTCATCTATCATTACGGCAGAGGATGTAAAAGCGGCAAGCCAATTATCAATTGCTAATTTAGATAAAAATTTCTTTAGAGTTCGATTTGATCGGCTAACACCTAGTGAGCGGAAGTATGTGCGTGCTTTAGCGGATTTTGGTAGGGAGCCGCAACGTTCTGGTGATATAGCCAATAAACTGGGTAAGGCGGTGGAGCAAGTAGCACCTTTAAGAGCGCAATTAATTAATAAAGGTATGATTTATAGCCCTGCACACGGAGATATTGCTTTTACCGTTCCATTGTTTGAAGAGTTTTTATTGCGAGAGATACCCGTATTTTCTGCTAAGGACAATTATTAGGGGGTTGCCATTTAGGTGGATGTATACAACACCACTGGCAATTTATCCTCTTTTTTGAGACACTTATCGAATGCCTGAAAACCTAGTCGAAATAAATAAAATGTCTTTCCGCCATGAAAATGGGCGGGCTATTTTTAGCGATGTGGATATTCGTATCCCTCAAGGCAAAGTGACAGCTATTATGGGCCCGAGTGGTACCGGTAAAACAACGCTTTTACGCTTAATTGGCGGTCAATTAGCGCCTACAAGCGGCAATATTCTAGTTGATGGGCAAAATATTCATCAGCTTTCTACTAAAGATTTATATCAATTGCGTAAACGCATGGGGTTGTTGTTTCAATCTAGCGGTTTATTTACGGATATGAATGTGTTTGAAAACGTAGCCTTTGCATTGCGTGAACATACCCCGCTTTCTGAATCAATGATACACACCCTAGTGCTAATAAAATTGCAGATGGTCGGTTTGAGAGGCGCGCATAAGCTAATGCCTAGTGAATTATCAGGCGGCATGGCAAGAAGAGTCGCATTAGCGAGAGCCATTGCACTAGATCCCGCTTTAATTATGTATGATGAACCATTCACCGGCCAAGATCCTATTTCCATGGGTGTGTTGGTAAAGCTAATACGCACATTAAACGATGCTTTGGGTTTAACCAGCATTATTGTGTCGCACGATGTGCAAGAAACGTTAAATATTGCAGATTATGTGTATATTATTGCAAATAAAAAAGTCATTGCAGAAGGCACACCGGCTGATATTAGGCATCAACAATCGCCGCAATTGCAGCAATTTATTCAGGGTTTACCAGACGGTCCTGTGCCGTTTGACTATCCGGCTAACACCATGGCCGAAGATTTCTTAGAAGGGATTGCATTATGATGAATCGCATTGCCTCGTTAGGCGAGTGGGGTATTGATCGTCTGCAACGGTTGGGGAAAGCAGGTGTTTTGCTTTACGACGTTTTATTTGCTGTTCCTAATTTCCGCAAAGGGTTCCCTTTGGTCATGCAGCAAGTCTATGCCGAAGGCGTTCTGTCTTTATTAATTATTATCATCTCCAGTTTATTTATTGGGATGGTGTTAGCGCTTCAGGGCTATCATACCTTAGCAAAATTTGGTGCATCACAAGAATTAGGCCCCTTAGTGGCTTTAAGTGTTGTACGCGAACTAGGGCCCGTTGTGACTGCTATTCTTTTTGCAGGTCGAGCAGGCTCAGCATTAACGGCTGAAATTGGGTTAATGAAAGCAACTGAACAACTTTCCAGTATGGAAATGATGGCTGTTAATCCATTACGCCGCATTATCGCCCCAAGATTTTGGGCTGGTGTTATTTCAATGCCGCTATTAACGATAATTTTTAATGCCATGGCCATTTACGGCGCTTATTTAGTGGGCGTGAAATGGTTGGGAGTAGATGCTGGTGCGTTTTGGTCTAACATGCAGTCGTCAGTTGAGTTTCATGCTGACATTGTAAACGGTATTTTAAAAAGTGTTGTATTTGGTATAGCGGTTACCTGGATTGCTGTCGCGCAAGGTTATTTTGCAGCGCCTACGTCCGCTGGTATTGCTGGTGCCACCACACGCTCAGTGGTCTATGCATCGCTTGCGATCTTAGGTTTGGATTTTATATTAACTGCCATGATGATAGGGGGCTGGTAATGCTGCCGCAACGTTTAGTTGAAAGTCTCGTTGGACTATTTTTAATTTTTTCTTTAATTGCCTTATCTGTATTGGCTTTCCAAGTTAGTGGGTTATCTAGCTTGTTTCCAACCAGCGCTTATACTGTTACCGCCCCATTTGATGAAATTGGCGGATTAAAAGTACGTGCTACCGTTAAAATAGGTGGTGTGCAAATTGGTGAGGTATCTGCTATTCAGTTAGATCCACGCACCTATAAAGCTATCGTCAGCATGCGCATTAACAATCAATATAGCGACATTCCAGATGATTCATCTGCGGCTATTTTAACAGCGGGATTGTTGGGCGATAATTATGTTGCGATTACGCCGATGTATAGCCCAACATTCTTAAAAAATAATGGACAAATTCAATATACCCATCCTGCAATGGTGCTGGAAAAATTAATTGGCCAATTCATGTATAAAATTGGAAATTCAGATTCTCAGAAAGGAGAGAAAAAACATGCACATTAAAAAAATGTTACAAATATTTTTAGTCACAATGTTTGGTTGGATGATTTTTAACAGTGCCAATGCGGCGCCACAAGGTGATCCAGTTGCTTTGCTACAATACATCGCTAACAATATGATTAATCAATTAAAGGCTAACAGCGCAAATTTAAAAACGAAACCGCAAATTGTTTATAGCTTAGCGTATAAATATGTAGTGCCTTATGCTGATTTGGGTGAAATGTCTAAGCGTGTTATCCCGCCTAGTGTTTGGAACAGCTCAAGTGGTGGTCAGCATCAACAATTTGAAAAGCAATTCACCAGATTACTCATCCGTACCTATGCTTCCGCATTAACCTCTTATCGAGATCAAAGCGTAGAGTTTTATCCAGTGCGCGGTGGTACTGGAAGCGGGAATGTTGAAGTGAATAGCCGCATTATTAGTCCAGATGCAAGCCCTATTAGCGTGACTTATCGCTTAATTAGAAAAGGCAGTGGTTGGAAGATTTATGATATGTCTGTTGAGGGTGTGAGCTTAATCGACAGCTTCCGTTCGCAGTTTTCTGATATCTTAGCGCAAGGTAACATGGATACACTGTTGCAGCGCATGTCTAGCCATAGTGGTGGTTAATATTCATGACTAAACACGCAGACATTACATGGGAAGAAAACACTTTCGTTTTATCAGGTGAGTTAACTTTTTTAAATGTGATGTCTGTGTATGAAAAGAGTTTACCTTTGTTTGCCTCTGTTCCTAGTATCCCGTTAGATTGTGCAAACTTACAATCCAGTGATAGCTCAGGGCTCGCTTTAATTCTGGAATGGAAGAAGTGGGCTTTGCAGTATGGAAAATCGTTTCAAGTGTCTCATTTCCCGGAAAATTTATTGTCTATTGCGAAGGCGGCTGGGTTGGAAGAGTTGTTGTAGGGTTTAGCGGTATATGAACACAAACCCGGATTCCGCTACGCTCCATCCAGGCTACATTTTATATTAATTATAATCACTATCCGTCAAAGGCTGCCCTAGTGATGGCGTGCCTAAGCTCAAGGTAGGTTGTCCTGATGCTTCTCGTTGCTGGTACCAATAGAAGAATAACGTTGGTATCAACATAATCGCTAAGCCTGAACAAAAGAAAATTTCATATTGCATCTTGCTGCCAATATTAATATTACCCGGCGGAATAAAGCCAACGCAGATGGTAATGCTGCAGCCAATTAATCCCAATAAGCAAACAGACCATAAGCCAATAGTTTTACCTGGTATGGTAAAGGTAGAGGCTTGATAAGAAATCTTCTTGCGTAAGCGCAGCGCAGATAAAAACATAATAACGTACATGAGCATGTATAACTGCGCGCTTAAACCAGTTAACAACCAGTAAGAAGCATTGACGCTAGGTAGGAATAAGAAAGCCATGCAAGCAATGCTGACCAAGATAGCCTGTGCGATTAATAAGTTTTGTGGCGCACCATGTTTATTTTCACGTTGAAAAAATGGTGGTAAAAAGCCATGACGAGCGGCTTGAGACAACCCTTTAATAGGGGAGAGTAGCCAGCTAATAACACCGCCGATACTGCCAATTAATAGCATGATCGTTAAAACAGGCGTTAGCCAGTTTAAATGATAGGATCTTAAAAAGTGAGCAAACGCTTGAATAGTGCCGTTAACCAAATTAATTTGGTCGTAAGGTAAAACAAAGGCAATGGCTAGTGACCCTAATATCATCACCAATAAAATAATAATGCTAGAAAAAGCGAGAGCTCTAGGAAAGGTTTTCTGTGGTTCATTCACTTCTTTAATATGAACGGCGGCTAATTCCATGCCTGAAAAGCCAAGCATAATAGTGGTTAGTGCTACCCAGTTATCGGTTTTTTTGAAGGTAGTTAAAACGCTGGCACTGGATAATTCAATTTGAACGGGGTTACCAATAATAAGCCACACAGCTAGCATGATGATGATCAATACAATAGGGATAATAATACCCACTACTGCACAGATGCTAGTGATCTTGGTCGACATATGGATGCCGCGAGAACCAACGATGGTTAAAAACCAAAAGATAGCCAAAATAACGGACACTAAATAAAACTTATTTTGTGCCAGTTCTGGTGCAATAAAGTAAACGGCAGTTCCCGCGATGAAAGATAAAATAGTCGGGAACCAAACAATATTGTTAATCCATTGCAGCCAAACAGCTAAAAAGCCAATTCGTTTGCCAAAAGCGAGTCTTCCCCATTGATAAATGCCGCCCTCATCAATATTAGAGGCAAGCTCAGCTGCTACAAGCGCAGTCGGGATTAGAAAGGTGATAGCCACGAATAGGAAGAAAAATACCAAGGCGCTGCCAAAGAGGGCCGCTGCTGGGAGATTGCGTATGCTGTCGATAGCCCCCGTTATTAAGAGGGTGAGCGCGAGCGTATTTAACTTGTTCAGTTTCGTCATATAGTCCTATCCAATATAGGGTTAGGGGTTGACGTAACCGCTCACGTGCGGACAGTCCAAGTTCCTAGTCTGCCAGCACGTGAAGAGTCACAACCTAGGGGCATTATAAATGTACATTAAAAATACGCAACTACTAATTTTGATTCTTACTTATAATCAATGGGTAAGAATAGAGTGGGGAGAGGGTTTTTTGGGGAGAGATGGCCATATTTTGGTCTTTTTGGGCGGAAAGCGCTTTATAGCAAGGTGTAGCCCGCATGCAATGCGGGGATTTTGCGTGTTGCCTCCGCATTGCATGCTGAGGGATCGACGCATAATTTTTTA
>JBAQCP010000196.1:0-5950 GCA_049294295.1 Gammaproteobacteria bacterium
GAGCCACTGCCGTTATTGCGAGTCACTACTGTCATTCCCGCGAAAGCGGGAACCCATTTCAAACATACAGCAGAAGTATCGTTATAAATGGATTCCCGCTTTCGCGGGAATGACAGTAGTGGCTCCATCCAGGCTACGCCGCCCGCAATGACAGCAATATCTTATGTTATACCTGCGGTGACCTTACACTTACCTCTAAAGCCTTCTCTAAGCGCTCTAACACACGCTCACGGCCAATTAACTGCATGGTCAGATCCAATGATGGAGAAACTGCTCCGCCTGTCATCGCCGTACGTATAGGTTGTGCTAGTTTGCCTAGTTTCAAACCTTGCATCTCAGCGGTGCTTGTTAGCACTTCATGAATCGCTTCTTTAGACCATGTTGGCAAGCTTGCTAAACGATCACGCATCATACTGAGTGCAGGTGCTAGCTCTGCGCTGAATTGGCCCACAGCGCCTTCACCAAAAACGACGTCTTCGTAAAAATAACGGCTGCGCTCAGCCATTTCTTTTAAGGTCTTGGTACGTTCTGCTTGTGCTTTTACTATGTCTTCTAATGCCGGACCATTTGCAACATCAATACCTGCTTTCTGCATATGCCATGCTAATTCTTTTGCAACCCTAACTGGATCACTTGTTTTCATGTAGTGTTGATTCAACCACAATAATTTATCCAAATTAAAGGCAGCAGGCGCACGGTTAATATCAGAAATTTCAAAAAACTGAATCAATTCATCAATTGAAAAAATTTCCTGATCGCCGTGTGACCAACCTAAGCGCACTAAATAATTTAATAAGGCTTCCGGTAAAAATCCATCATCACGGTACTGCATCACACTTTCTGCACCATGACGCTTGGAAAGTCGCTTGCCATCAGAACCTAAGATCATTGGTACGTGTGCATATAAAGGCAGCATCGCGTCTAATGCGCGCAAAATATTAATTTGTCTCGGTGTGTTATTGATATGATCATCGCCACGGATAACGTGCGTAATATTCATATCCCAGTCATCTACAACGACTGTAAAATTATAAGTTGGCGTGCCATCGTTGCGGGCAATAATAAGGTCGTCTAATTCAGTATTAGCAAAAGTGATTTTACCGCGAATTAAATCATCAAATTCAACAACGCCATCTAAGGGATTTTTAAAACGAACGGTGTAAGGACCAACACCTGGCTCTTTAAGACTACGGCAAGTGCCATCGTAACGAGGCTTTTGTTTGTTCGCCATTTGTTCTTCGCGTAATTTTTCTAATCGCTCTTTAGAGCAATAGCAGCGATAAGCTTTATCTTCTTGCAACAGTTGCTCGACAACTTGCTTGTAACGATCAAAGCGTTTGGTTTGATAGTAAGGACCTTCATCAAACCTGAGATTCAACCACTCCATGCTTTCCAAAATAGCCTGTACGGATTCAGGGGTAGAACGCTCTACATCTGTATCTTCTATGCGCAACACGAAAGTGCCTGCCGTTTTACGGGCGTAAAGCCAGCAATAAAGCGCAGTGCGTGCACCACCGATGTGTAGAAAGCCAGTTGGGCTGGGAGCAAAACGTGTACGAACTTTAGACATTCAAAATACCTTTTTACGCTAGAAATGCGGGGTATTATACAAGGGTTCCAGCTGAAAGACAGGAACCCTTGGACAATTATGACTATGCTCTTGATCGGCGGGGAGGTTCTGCAAAAAAGCCTTCTTCATCTGAGGCACTAGCTTCAGGCACAACAGATGAAGCTAAGCTGACCGCAGGATTGCGATACGCTTCCACAATGGCATTCCATCTCTTTTTTGCACCAGAAGCTTGATAATCCTTTGAAGATGGCAAATTCCCATCGTGATGATGAAATGCCACGTTTGGATCTTGCACGACAGCATTTGGGCCCGAATCACAAAAATTCTTAAGGTAGCTATAATATCCCAGCATGTAAGTTTTTAATGAGTGCTTATGAAAGTTACCTGTAATTTCATCAGATGCCATCAACGCTGTTAGGCTGCCAAGCAACATCTGCGCACCTTCGGCTAAGATATTTTTTGGTGAAGCATCAAACAAATGGGCAGCCATTTTTAATCTTTCATTCTCCCATGTTCTCATTACTTTTTTAGCCATTTCCTTGCCTGTCTCGCCATGTCGATGCCAAAAGCCGAAACCGCTGCGCTTTTGATTTAAGTACTGATCAATAAAGTAAGTAAAGGTAGAGCTGAGCGTACGCAATGCGTTTTTGCTCCTTTCTTCTTCGCTCTTATCCTCTTTACTCTTCTCCTCTTTCTGTTGGCTTACAGCTAATTTCATAGAAATCCCGCGCTCTAGCAATTCTAATTCAGCCTTTAAACCGATATTGTCCGCTTTCAGCCCAACGTTATTAATTTCCAACTCTCCTACTGTTTTTTTCAGCCCTGTAATCGTCGCTTGGCTATCTTCATTCTGTGTTAGCTGACTGCCAAGTTCACTGCATAAGCTCAACACTTGACCTTCCAGACGCTGAATACGCAGCATCTCTACACTGTCTTCTGCTTGCTGCATTTTAATAACTTTTTCTTCGAAAGAGCATGGTGTAGTACTTACTGCTTCATAACCTCTCAAGCCTTCCACTTCTCTCTTCACACTATTGATACTAGCCTGAACTGACTCTTCAACCTGCTTAGACAAATCTGACATCGAGATATTTTCAGTTAATGCTAATAGATTAATCATTTCTGAACGCATGCCATTATCATCTAACCGCTGATAAGCATTTTGCAAACGCTTCACTTTAAAATGATGAGAATTACTTTCAAGCTTAATAAACGCTTCAAAAAATTCATTTCTTAAAGAAATTAACTCAACATAATGCTGTTGAAGATTTGTGATGATAAAACGCATTTCATTTAGCAGCTTAGAAAAACCAAAATCACCAGACTGCTCCAACACGCCCTTAATACGCGTGAGAATGGCATTAAGCTTCACCATCTCTCTTCTTTTTTCTAACAAGGCATGAGACTTAGCAATGACAACATGATTAGCGTTTATCTGCTTGCCACAAGCATCACTCAATAAAAGTGCCAACTGCTCTTTATTCAATTCTTCATTAATATCTTCATTAATATCTTCTTGTAAGAAAATGGCCTCGAGGATATCAAAATGTTTCAGCTTTGCGATTTCTGGACGCTGGACGGAAACTGCCTGCACGCTTTTATATTGTTGATATAAAGCAGGGGTAGCTAGCGTGGTAGTAAATAAGATATTTTCATGCACGTCCGCCATCACACGACTGCAAGCTTGATTAATATTAATCATTGATTCTTTCATTTGATTTAATATATTTTCGCGCAGCTTGCTTAAATCTTGCTTAAACTGCTCTTCTTGCAAATGCTCTACTAATGTAATGAGTGAGAGATACGTTCTATCATTTGAATTGGTTGCAAAGACATCAACTTTAGACAGTTGCTGTATAAACTCCCTTAAATGAGCCATATGTTGATAATACTCATCTACTGAAGCCGCATTTAGCGCGGCTTGCAATTTACGCCCAATTAAAATAACAGCCAAATACTTAGGATCGTCGATTTTTCCTTCGGTATGATTTTTCAAAATACCTAGGCTTAACCAGCCACGACTCATCTTTTGCGATTGATACAGAAAAGCTAAATCATATAACTGGCACAATTTTTGAAGCATAGGGCCAGGAATATTTGTATTCAGTGGCAACGGATCAGAAAGAGGCTTTAAATAATCAAAATCCAATAAGAGTAAATCATCTGATTGGCCAGGTTGCTGCCACCAATCGGCAATAGCTGCCCATGTATCATTTGCAGCCTGCATGCCAGCCATAGCCAACCCTGCTTTAAACCCACCAACAGCACCTATAGCCGCACCGATTGCCATCTTACCCGCATCATGCAATACACCAGGCGCTGCTGATGAAGACGCTATTGCCTGAGGCTGCATAAGGCTATTAGCCAGCTCCGCAGGACGTGCTTTTTCATAAGCCTCTAAAACGTTAGGAATCACTCCTACTTTTACAATACGCGTCACAATAGCGGTTCCGGGATTAGACATGAGCACTCCTGATGATATTTTGTATTTTATTTAAGTTTCCAAAATTATAATGGTCAAGTATTAACCCTTTCTTAACATTGCGTTTTAAAAAGAATTAATGTTAAATGTCCGCATGTTCAATCAATGCACATAAAATACATGAAAATAATAAAAAATACTGACTTTCACGCCGAGCGCTGGTTTTATCTCTTTGCTTTTATTCATCTTATTTGCTGGACGGCCGTTCCCGCGCTGGTTCGTTACAACCTACCGCTAGATACTATCGAAGGCACTATCTGGGGACATCAGCTCGTATTGGGCTATGACAAAAACCCATTTCTGAATGGCTGGCTGACGCGCCTGGCTATTGAGCTCGGCGGGCAATCTGGCTGGATGACCTATCTATTTTGCCAATTATCGGTGATCACCTGCTTTTGGGTGGTCTGGCAAATAGGCAAAAAAGCCTTAACGCCAGCCTATGCACTGGTCTCTGTCATGCTGCTAGAAGGCGTACAATTTTATAATTTTCATGCGATTGATTTTAACGATAACACGTTAGAGTTAGGCGCCTGGGGACTCACGATTTATTTCTTTTATCGTTCTTTACGCTCCCCAACCATTGCAAGCTGGATGTTAACAGGTGCATTTGCGGGCGTTGGAATGATGGCTAAGTATTACACGTTAGCATTATTGGCAGCGATGGGCTTGCTTTTACTGATTAACCAAAAGCATCGTGCACAACTCGCTACTTTGCCACCGTATCTAGGCTTAGCTATTCTTTTAGCAATTATATTACCGCACACTATTTGGTTATTTTTTCATGATTTCATTACCGTTAAATATGTCTTTGCGCGTGCAGATAGCCTACCGAGCTGGACGAATCATATATTCTTCCCCTTAGAATTTGCTTGGCAACAATTTCAAGTCTTTTTGCCCTCATTAGTATTATTTGGGATTTTATTATTAAAAAAACCAAGACTAAGCACTAAGCGTATTAACCTATCGACGTTTGATAAAGAGTTTTTATTTTATATCGGCCTTGGGCCACTATTATTGACGCTTTTATTATCGCTATGCTTAGGTACTAAATTGCGTGCGGGCTGGGGCCAGCCCTTACTATCTTTTTGGGGATTAATTTTAATGGCGGTTGTTCAACCATATCTTACCCCTAAGCGTATTTACGCCTTTATGGGCATTATTTATAGCTTACTGGTGCTAACGTTAGTGATTTATTGCTATTCGATTATTGATTCGCCTGATGTCTCTAGCGCTAATTTTCAGGGGAAGGAATTGGCAGAAAAGATTACTCAGCAATGGCATGATACTTATCATACGAAATTAGAATACATAGGCGGTGCACGCTGGTCGGGTGGCAATGTCGGCTTTCACTCGTCTGATCATCCGGCGGTTTGGATTGAGTGGAGTTCAGAAAAAGCACCTTGGGTTGATGTTGATGAGATGAAGAAAAAAGGGGCTGTTTTTATTTGGACGATTTCGGATAGGGAAAAATTGCCGAAAGATATTTATGAACGGTTTCCTCGACTGCATGAGACTCAGGTGATTGAGTTGCCGCTTTATAGGAATACTAGACATTTGCCGCCGGTGAAAATTGGGGTGGCGGTGTTGCCGCCGGAGTGGGGGTTTTGTCGGTGGGGTAAGCGTAAATAGTTAGCTGTCGTTGCGCTCACTACTGTCATTCCCGCGCAGGCGGGAACCCATCCATAAATTTACACCAGCTGTATATTCGGGATGGATTCTGTAAATTCACAAACGAAGTGCAACACCAGTTATACTCGGTGGCACTATGGGAAAAAAATATAATCAACTCACCTCAAACGAGAGGCATACAATTGCCTTTTTACAAAGAGAAGGCAAAAAGGCGAGGCAAATCGGAGCAGCTTTGGGTCGCTCGACATCAACGATTACTCGAGAAATAA
>JBAQCP010000197.1:0-11167 GCA_049294295.1 Gammaproteobacteria bacterium
GATCCCTCGCTACGCTCGGGATGACAGTAATATGGCTCAGGATGGCAGCAGGGGTGACAATTACAATAGGAATAACCGCAGAGATCACTCACCTGCGCTCGCAATAATAGCTGATAACTAGAGATAACTAACGAGAGAGGAAACATTACTTAGGCCATTCTTTCTCGAGGTATTGAAGCTTATCCTCTTTGTCCTTCCAATCATCTGCATCAACAGGTGCTTCTTTGATGCGCGTGATGTTAGGCCACTTCTCTGAAAGTTCGGCGTTTAGCGCCATGAAGGGTTGATATTTTTCTGGAAGATCGTCTTCAGAAAAAATAGCGTTAACTGGACATTCTGGTTCGCAGAGTGCGCAATCGATACATTCATCAGGATTAATAACGAGGAAATTAGGCCCTTCGTAAAAACAATCGACAGGGCAAACTTCTACACAATCTGTGTATTTGCACCGTATGCACTTCTCTGTCACTACGAACGTCATGAAGATGGCTTACCTATTAATTTTTATGCCCGGGGCCGGAATCGAACCGGCACGGGATGTGAATCCCGAGGGATTTTAAGTCCCTTGCGTCTACCAGTTCCGCCACCCGGGCATTCCAAGAAACTGGATACTAAAAGTCAGACATTTTCTAACTTTGCGTTTCAAGTCTCACACTTTACAACTACATTAACAGGCTGGGGTCGGAATCGAACCGGCGTCCACGGCTTTGCAGGCCGCTGCATAACCACTCTGCCACCCAGCCGTTATCACGAAAAAAACCCTCAGATTGATGCCTGAGTCTTACAAAATTTGGAGCGGGAAACGAGACTCGAACTCGCGACCCCGACCTTGGCAAGGTCGTGCTCTACCAACTGAGCTATTCCCGCATAACACTTTAAAACTACTGATTTTTTTTGTTCTGCATCAGCAACTTCAATGGACGCCATTTTATCCAGAGGCAGATATAAGTCAAGCTATTTGTCACAAATAATTAATAATTTTTTGATAAAAATCAATGTAGCGTAAAAATCGAGCATAGGGTGGGTGGAAATTGAACAAAACACAGGCGGAGTTGCTTAAAATAAGGGCTGGAGATGGCTTCTCCGCTGTCATACCCGTGCAGGCACACTACTGTCCGGTTAATCAAAACTCCTCGTCGTCCCGCGCGAAGGCGCGGGATCCAGGACAGAAGTGAGTCAATCAGACGGCTTGAGATTAAGTAAAAAAAGCTTTTTTGAAATATTTTTTACAACATTACGATGTTGCAGCGCCCTGGATCCCGCGCCTTCGCGCGGGACGAGGAGTTTTGATTAACCGGACAGTAGTGCGCCTGCGCGGGTATGATAGCCCAAGCAAACCGTCTTGCCCCCTACTATTCCTTAACCAACTGAGCCCAAGCAGCTTTGATATACAGCAACATCGACCAAATGGTTAGTACAGCAGCAGCATACAATAGAACACAGCCTACAATAACGATATGAGCGCTTACACGGTTGTCGCAATAGATCAATACTAGCAACGCGAGCATTTGTACAAATGTTTTTACTTTTCCTAAACTGGAAACCGCGACACTCGCCCGTTTTCCAATTTCAGCCATCCACTCTCTTAAAGCAGAGACAATAATTTCTCGGGCAACAATAATCGCAGCAGGAATTGTGATCACTGGTGTTGGGATATAAAAAGAAGATGTGACGCCCACATATTTCAAACTAGGCTCAGCGACAATTAAAACCAAGGCGATGGAAACAATTAATTTATCGGCTACTGGGTCTAAAAACGCCCCCAACTTAGTGGTCTGCTTTAAATAGCGAGCCAGGTAACCATCCAACCAATCTGTAAAGGAAGCGACTGCAAAAATTAGCGCTGCAGCCGTGTGCGACCACACAACTGGCAGGTAAAAGAAAAAGACTAATAAGGGAATAAGGGTAATTCGCGCTAGAGTTAGTACGTTAGGCCAATTAATTTTATGCTTATGAAGTTGCGTCATGGAATGCTGCAAATATTCGCTCTGCTAGTGATCGACTAATACCAGGTACCTTTGATAATTCGTCAAGACTAGCATGAGCTACCCCCTGAATACCACCAAAATAGCGCAATAATTCTCGACGCCGTTTAGCCCCTATCCCTGGCACTAATTCAAGTGATGATTGCCGTCTGGTTTTATCTCGGCGCTGTCTGTGCCCGGTAATGGCAAAGCGATGCGCCTCATCTCGAATTTGCTGAATAAGATGCAATGCTGGCGAATCAGCTGGTAAATGCATGGGTGGCAAATCAACAAAATGCAAGGTTTCAAAGCCTGCTTTACGATCCGGCCCTTTGGAAATCCCAATTAACAACATCCCCGCCACATTAAGCTCAGACATCACTCGAGCGGCCATATTTAACTGCGCGGCACCACCATCAATAAATACGATATCAGGCAACACGGCGTCTTCTTTTTGTAACCGTTTAAAGCGTCGGCTTAATACTTGCCGCATAGCAGCAGGGTCATCTCCCGGCGTAATATCGGTAATATTAAATCGCCGGTAGTCACTTTTAAGCGGGCCATTTCGATCAAAAACAACACACGAACCGACCGTTGCCTCCCCCATGCTATGACTAATATCGTAGCACTCCATGCGTCTCGGCAACTCAGCAAGATCTAAGACTTTCTGCAATTCCAATATGCGCTCTTCGATATTGGCTTTCTGCATCATTTTGGCAACCAAGGATTGCGAAGCGGTGGTTTCAGCCATGGCCAGCCATTTCTTTTTATCACCCCTAACGGACACAGCAATATTAACTTTAAATCCAGCTTGAGCTGACAAGGTGTTTTCTAGCATGCCTTTATCGGTGATATCCATTCCGACAATTATTTCTTTAGGAATGCTTTCAATATGGGACGGATGATTTAGATAATGTTGCGCTAAAAATGCCGACACGATTTCTTCACCTTCAGAATGTGCAGGCACCTTAGGAAAATAAGAACGACTCCCAAGCAACCGCCCTGCCCTAATGGAAAGCAGCTGAATGCAAACCACACCTGCGCGCACAGCAAGCCCAACAGCATCAACATTACTATCACCGACATCTACATATTGCTTATCTTGGATCTGACGCAAACGCGAAACTTGATCCCTAAGTCTTGCTGCCAATTCAAAATTTAAAACGCTAGCAGCTCTTTCCATTTCTTGCTGCAATTCTTCTACCACTTCATTACTTTTGCCTTGCAGAAATAAAACAGCCAGTTGAATATTTTTCGCATAATCTTCTTTTGCGATTAATTCCACACAGGGGCCGGTACATCGGCCAATTTGATAAAGCAAGCAGGGTCTCGAACGCGCTGCGAAATATGTATTCGAGCAAGTGCGTATGCCGAATAATTTTTGCATTAAATTGATTGTTTCGCGCACGGCACCCACGTTAGGATACGGACCAAAATACAATGCATCTTTTTTGCGTAAGCCTCGATATAAATCTATGCGTGGATAATCGTGCAGGTTGGTGATCACAATATAGGGATAGCTTTTATCATCCCGCAACAAAATATTGTAAGGGGGCATATATTTTTTGATGAGATTACATTCGAGTAAAACTGCTTCATTTTCAGTATTTGTGACAGTGATATCAATATCTTTGATTTGCTGCACTAAGGTTTGTGTTTTTAAATCTTTTGCACCAGCAAAATAACTAGATACTCTTTTTTTTAAGTTTTTGGCTTTTCCGATATAAAGCACTTCACCACTCGTCCCAAGCATTTGGTAGACGCCTGGATAATGCGGAAGATTGTCCAGAAATGATTTAATATCTTGCATGATTAGCCTTTATTTTATTGAAGCAGACACTTACATTAACATTATAACATAACCATTTCATTTTAAAGAAACATTGTCAGCGTAATAAAAAACCACTCTAGGCATGCTACCATAAGGTATTAACCACCACCGGGAGAGCTATCATGTTGAAATATATTTTTGCATGGCTATTAGGCGTTCCGCTCGGCATTCTTATCTTAATTTATCTCGTTTCACACTTATTTTAATCTCTAAGGAGAATGAAAATGAGATCCATTCTTACGATAATCGGCACTCTCTTAATTATATTAGGAATAGTGGGATTTTCTTATAAATACCTCACTTACACTAGCAATGAGAAATTAGCACAGGTGGGAAACGTTCAAATAACGGCGGACACTGAAAAAACAGTTTTTGTCTCGCCTTTATTTAGCGTTTTATCATTTGCTGCTGGATTGGTGTTGGTGGTGGTGGGGATTTCTAAGAAATAATAATCTAAGGTTCCCGGCTGACCTGGCGGTCATCCGGGCTACATCATTTTCTACAACAAAATCATACACTCCCACTTCAAACACCAGCCATCACCCCACAAGCAAATCAATTTGAGTTAAACTAAAGTTAAGCTTTCCATAAATATATTTTCTGCGTCGCTATACTAATTAATAAGGAGAAAGCCATGTTGAGCTGGGTATTAACATTTCTTGTTATCGCAATCATTGCAGCTGTGCTGGGCTTTACCGGTATTGCTGTTGCCGCTGCCGAAATTGCCCGCATTGTATTCTTTATCTTCCTTATCTTATTCGTTGTCAGCTTGATCATGCATTTAGTTGGAAGATCTAGACTCCCATAGGGAGCAGTTGGCTCAAGAATTGAAATCAAACCGAGTACTTAAACCTAAGGAGATCCATCATGAGTAACTACGACAAAAAACAGAGCTCATTGAAACAACAACCAGGTAAAGAGCGTACTGAAACAGTAAAACCAGGCTCCAAAGAAACTGGTACAACGCAAGGTGGCTTTAAACAACCACAACAAGGCGGCAAAGATATTCATCAACAACCACGCCGTGATCAAGACCTCAATAAAAAAAGATAACTAGGGGTCAAAAAAGATGAGGAAGGTAACTTCCTCATCTTTTTTATTTTGTATCAACATTTCCTGCGCTATAATGTTTTCTCTATCACAAGGAAGACACCATTTAATGCTTAAATATCGTTGGGAACATTCTCAAAAACAACGTTATTATCAAGTCATTTTAGCCAAGGATTTATTTGGTGAATGGATGGTCACACGAATTTGGGGTGGCATCAGCAAAGCAACAGGCCGCATCACTCACCTTGCCTGCCCTTCTTACGAAGAAGCTATCAAGCTAGTAGATAAAATTGCTAAAACTAGGCTGGCTAGAGGCTATATTGATAGCACTGCCTTCTAACGACGACCGACATGCATACCCTCAACAGGCACGCGAGCAGGACTACGGTAGATATAGTTAGTACCGGGATCGATGGTAGGATTGTAACCCCCTTGACCCAAGATCGGCGCGTTAGTCGTTGCGCAACCCGCTAACAATATTGATGAAGCCAGAAACATCAAGCCAATGTAATTTTTCAATAAACACCTCCATACTCTTTAATTATAGCCACTTAAATAGTCAAACCATCAAATATAGGCGCATATTTAACCTCCCCTTAAGGTGATTAGGCTAAAATACGCTAAACTCAACATTGGGCGGTCAAGCACATGATAATTAAAATTAAATTGGCAGCAAATTTATTTAAACACTGTTCCGCACTTGAAGAAAAAAGAATTCGTTCAAAACTTATTGAATATCAAACACATGGTATACCCCATGGTGCCGATTTAAAAAAAATCTCAGAAAACCTTTATCAGGTGAGAATTAATAGGGAAGCAAGATTAGACCTTATCAAGCATCCTGATGACGATCATACTTATATAGCCGTCCGAGCAAGACCTCATCATGAGGATATCACCGCACTACCCTCAAATCTTCAATCTGAGACAAGCATTCCCTGCGAAGCCTCATCTTCATCATCTGCAAGCAGTAGCAATCCGGACACATTAGAAATATCAGAGTATTCAGGCAGCTTTTCTTATTATAACGGCACTTACATTCACTTAGATGATACCCAAATCGAAGCTTCCGAATTAAAAATGCCGTTTATTTTAAGCGGTGCACCAGGCTCCGGAAAATCATGCGTTGCGCTAGAAATTTTAAAAAATATAATCAGAGCATTACAAGAAAATCCCCCAGAAGAAATGACTAGATTATTATTTATTACAGAAAATCCTAATTTAGCTCAATCAATGATGAAGATGTTTAACGATTCAGGGATAGAGCTACCACCTAATACTGAGGTGTTATTCAGAACACCGGCGCAATTATACAAAGAGAAACACCCACAAGCGCGATTATTAGGAGAAGAGGATATAGATGAGAAAGAACACTGTCTGCGCTGGTTAGAGACAGAAATTAAAAAAACCTCCCCTCTGTCCAAAGAGGAGCTTGAAAATGCCTATCAAGAATTTCGTATCATCTCTAAATATACAACTGAAGAAGAATATATAGCGAATAAAGGCTCTCAAGATACATTATATCCAGAAGAAACCGAACAACATCTTGCAAAAAGAAAATGGTTATTTAGTTCATTCAGGCGCTACAAGCAATCGCTAGGAGAAAGAGTCAATTTACAATTTACAGCTATTGAATCGCTCTACACCTATCAAGCAATTGTATATGATGAAGCACTTGATGGCTCTAGAATACAACAAGCCTCTATCATCTCATTAGTAGAAAATGGAAATATCGCCATTCTTGCCGGGCATCATCAAGGCCTATCAGACAATACGAACTCTTGTCATTTCCTTGAACAAGAACTTTATAATCAATTTGGGAAAGAAATAACGCACAAAGTGCTGACCATATCCTATCGCTCCTTTGCCGAAAACATTCATTTCTCAAACGCTATGCTTCAGCTTAAATATCACTTCTCGGGAGGAATCGCTTTTAAGCGAGAAATACCTTTCGTTCAGCCACCATTAAATGGAAAAACAGGCTTATTAAGCTATATCAAAACAAAAGCCGCCTTAGGATCACTTCCCATCGATGATATTAACTTTGCGATTATTTACGATACCAAACATACGCAAGAAATGATCGAAGAATTTGGTCAACTTAATGTAGCGACTGGCAAGAAAGAGTTACCCGATTGCGCTTATACGGTAGGAGAAAGCAAAGGACTAGAATTTCGTACAGTATTAATATTTAAGCCATTCAACGGTAGTAAACAAGCCATATTTGAAGAAATTAGCAGTATGTTACCTGATCTTGAAAAATTTCATTATCAAAAAGATATCAACAAAATGTCCCGGCCAAACAAACATGCTGCTATTGATTTAAAATATAATACAGCTATTCATGGATTATTTGTGGCAAACTCACGTGCAAAACAGCAACTTATCTTTTTCCAACCCAGCCATTCTAAAACAAGACGACTTGAGCAGTTCTTGGAAGATGCTATTAAAAAAATAAACACACTGACAGCAGATAAAGCACCTCCTAAAGCATCCTCTTCAAATTCACTGCCACAACCCATTATGTCGCCAATCATTGAAGATGCGGCGTCAGATACTAAAAAAATGATTATTGATCTATTCAATACAAATACAGAAAAAAACAAAAGTAAAGCAATCAGGGCAATTAGTCGCCTATTAAACCAAAAAAGATATCGATCAATGGCGCATGAAATTCTTACAGAACTACATTTAGAAAACCATTTTTTCCAAAAACCCGAAACTGCGGAAGAAATAAGAATTAAAAAATTCATCAATCAAATAAAAAGATTGGCTCCGAAAAAAAGAAAAAGCTTAATCTCAAGCTTAACTCATCAAACTGCAAATGAATTTTCAATCTTGCATCAATCATTTGATTTCAAAGAATTAATGAGTGAACTTCTTGAGGCATTAACAATTGATGAAAAAATGATTCTCCTCCCTCACTTAGAATTATTACTCGAAAATCAAATACAAGATTTTGGTGATATAGACACGCCTGACGAATATGCAGAAGAAATACTCAAAATATGGGATATCATCTTCAAACATTATTCAGCATTAACAAAAGATAGTCTGTGGATTGATGAAATGTACAATAAAATCATTCACCCCTACGAGAATGAAGTTGAAAATATGTCTTCATTCTTCTTTACTAAGCTCCTAATGCTTATGATGTCTTACAATAAGAAGATCTTAGTTAATTCAAAAATATTTCCCGTGTTACTAATTAACCATGAACTTAGTAGCACCTTCTTAAAAATTTTACAAATAAGAGGTGAAGAATTTTTTATCCGGCTATGCGAAGATGCTCCTGAGATATTCTTTTCATTTGCTTACATACGATATGCATGTGCATTCCTAGACGCGCACCTCACCGTGCTCCCAAGGCACAAAGCATGGGATAACCTCAGAAAACTGATCGACCTAACATCAAGCGAGCCTATACCGCTCGCAGCAATGAACAGCATAGAAGATAAGCCATTATTAGCATTGTTTTTTGGATATGAAGAAAGAGCTACTTTTCTAAAAAAGATCGTCTCTTGCAGCAATGCACATTTATCCATGCTTGATTATCTAATTCTGCACAGAATTGAGACCTTAAGAATATTTCCACTACCATCCGAAATGCCAACGGTAAAAAGCCTATCTCTTATCATTACGCAATTAACTGAAAGAGGTGAAGTTACCAATAAATCTATCTTGTCTGTCCTTTTAAGAGAAAATGACATGCTGCAACATTTTTACAACTTTCTCAGGGCAAATAAATCTAACATAACGGCAGATGAATGGGGATTAATCTTACTGGATATTTTTGCAGATAATGAGCTCATTCACGAACTAGGCACAAGCCAAGACGGTATAAAGGTGGTGCATTTGTTATACAGTGAATGTGTTTATCGAGAAGATACCTTCTACTATCATGTTGCAAAGGCAGCAATGCAAGGCTTAATACCACTCTTATTAGCAACTCGTTTTGGTTTAACAAGCTTAAAGCTCATTTTATTTATCCAAACTGAGTTAGCTTTCAGAGAAACAGTAGCCCAATTAGTAGCCGATTACATCGGAGTATTTTTATCGCCTACTGCTAAAGCAATGCATGGTGTTGGTAATGGCTCAGCATTAGCCTTAGATGCATTAAAGTTTACATTAGCGGATGCCAATATTAATGCGCTTATATTACTAGCACTATCCAAAAGACTATACACAAGCGAAACGGAATGCACTAAAAAAGCATTACTTCATTTAAAAACAAGCAACCCTACTGCCTTTTCAACATTAGCAAACAATCCTGAAATAGCAGGAAAAGAAAATTTATCGAAATTATTTTTTGAATGCAGCACTGCGGAAACAAGCATTGTTAATGCATCTATATTTAACCAAAACCAGGGAGGAGCGCAGGCAAATCAAGCTAGCTCGTCTCATGCGAAACCCAATTGATGAGTAAGCTGTGCTATTTTGTGTAGCCCGCATGCACGGGTTCATTGCTCAATTTAAAGGTGAACCCGCTACACTATAGTTAGTTACTCTGGCTTCACAGCATAAATACCCGGCACATTTCTAAGGTATTCTTCATAATCCAAACCAAAGCCAAATAAGAATTTATCTTCTGTTTTTAAACCAACAAAATCTGGCTCAAAATTCACACCTGGTTCACGCTTACGTTCTTTACTAACCATCACAGCGGTATAAACTTCTTTTGCTTTATATTGCTGACAGTAATCAATAATCGCAGCTAATGTTAAGCCGCCATCCATGATATCGTCTACAACAATAATGGTTCTATCTTCTAATGATTGACGTGGCTCAACTAACCAATGCAAGTCACCGCCGCGCATTGCGCCACGGTAACGAGTAGCGTGGATATAATCTATTTCTAATGGAAAATGTAAACGTGTCACCAAATGGCCGGTGGTAATTAAAGCACCTGTCATCACACACAAAACGAGTGGGTTAGAATGCTCTAGCTTTGCTGTAATCTCAGCTGCCATTTTATCTAGTGCTTGATTCACTTCAGTGTAGCTGTAAAGACATTCAGCATCTTTAAGAACGGTTTTTACTTTTTCTGCAACTTGATCTTTGGTTTCCATTTTTACACTTCTCACTATTTAAGCTGTTATTGTATGTTCAAGTAAAAACTTATGTATCTCTTGCCAGCGAGGATTCTCCGCCAAGTCTTGAGGTACATCGTTAAACTTGCCCTGTAACACACCCCATTTCTCTTTGCTCACCATGTATTTATCAAATGCTAAATTATCTAATACATGAATAACCGCCGCGCGATTATTGCAAAGCAGTGTAAAATCACACCCAGCTTCCCTAGCTGCTACTACGCGATCTGCGTAATTTTTTGAAATATCAGCGCCTTCCATATTAAGGTCGTCGCTAAAAATTGTACCGATGAAACCTAAACGAGCCCGCAAAATATCTTTGAGCCACAGTGATGAAAAACCAACTGGCTTATTATCAATATGTGGAAACAAAATATGCGCTGGCATCATACCCGCAATGCCTGCCTTAATAAGGCCCACAAAAGGAATTAAATCTTCTTGCTCTATCGCCCGCAGGGAACGATTATCAACCGGCATCGCTAAATGCGAATCGACTTCTATTGAACCATGCCCGGGAAAATGCTTGCCAACAGCAGCCATTCCAGCTTCTCGCATACCCTGAATAAAAGCGGAAGCAAGATGAACAACCGTTGTGGGATTAGCATGAAATCCACGCGACCCTATCACCTTGCTAATCTTCTTGTTCAAATCTAGGACAGGAGCGAGACTGAAATCGACGCCACAGGATAATAATTCAGTCGCCATCAACCAACCGCAATCTTGAGTAGCACATCTAGCTGCTTCCGGGTTCACATCGAACAACTGACCAAATAACCCCATGCTAGGCAGCCTGGTAAATTCAGGGATAAAGCGCTGCACGCGCCCACCCTCTTGATCGACCGTGATCAATAGTGGCTTAGGCCTTGCGGCACGAATCTCAGCGCATAATGCTTGAAGTTGTTGACGAGACTCATAATTTCTTGTGAATAAAATGACGCCGCCAACTAGTGGATGTGTTAATAGTTCACGGTCTTCCTGCGTGAGGGTTAATCCCTCGACATCTACTATAAGTGAACCAATTTTGTCCGTCATGTTGGGCCTTGGGCTGGTTGAGGGTATGGGGGCGATTATAATATTGTTTTCATCGTACAGCTACATTGATATGCTTGGAGTGATGGTTTTAGGTTGGAACTGTCTTCACCGCTGTCATTGCGAGCCACAACTGTCATTCCCGCGAAAGCGGGAATCCATTTATAACGATACTTTTGCTATATGTTTGAAATGGATTCCCG
>JBAQCP010000198.1:0-8398 GCA_049294295.1 Gammaproteobacteria bacterium
CGGGAATCCATCTCTAACGTTTCTTCAGAGGCAGGTTTGAAATGGATTCCCGCTTTCGCGGGAATGACAGTGCTGAGTGCGGGAATGACAGTAGCGGCTCGCAATGACGGCAGTTACTTCATCCGGGCTACACTCTATAGCTCCTGGATCCCGTGCCTACGCGCGGGACGACGAATACTCAACAGCAATTGTTCTTATCTTTTAACACAGCCAGACGAGGGATGGTTTGCCTTACCTTTTTTCGGCGCAGCTGTCCTCATTCCGAAGATTTGAAGGCTCACTTCCAGAGAAATGCCGGTTTCAGCGGGGTTTCCTTTCCACAGGCGCAATGAGGTCCAGTGTGAGCCGGCCTGATTAAACCACTTACCAACTAACCAGCTGCGCCGAAAAAAGGTAAGGCAAATCAGCCCCTGGCACTGACCTAGAATTTTATCAGCACGGACCTAGAACCTTACCAGCACAGGTCAACAACCCCCATCCCGAAAATCTTTCAACCAAACGCCCAGTTAGCTTTTCTTCCAACCATTTTAGTGAGAAAATCCTTGGTAATATTATCCACTCTCAAATGAGCAAATACAGCACACAGGACTTACTAATGACCGACTTGATACCAGCTAAACGTTCAGCGCCTCGGATCATGAATCCTGCTTCAGTCAAAATACCACCCCATTCTATTGATGCAGAACAATCAGTACTGGGTGGTCTGATGCTTGATAATCGAGCGTGGGATATCATTGCGGATAAGCTCAAAGAACCAGATTTTTACCGTAATGAACACCGTTTGATTTTCCGTGCCATGGCTCGTTTAGTTGAACATAGCAAACCGTTAGATGTCATCACGGTCTCTGAAGCCCTGCGCGAAATGCATGACTTAGATCCAGCTGGCGGCGAGGTTTATTTGTTTGAATTAGCAAATAACACACCGACCGCTGCTAATATTGGCGCGTATGCCGATATTGTGAGAGAGCGCTCTGTCTTACGTCAAATGATAGGCGCGGCTAGTGATATTGCGGAAAGTGCGTTTAATGCACAAGGTCGGAGTATTACCGATTTATTAGATGCAGCTGAACGTGCGGTTTTCTCTATTTCCGAGCAAGGTTCTCGTGCCGGCGGTCCTGTTAACGTCAAAGAATACCTCGCTAAAACGATGGACAAGATTGATACGTTGTTCCATTCGAATAATCCAATTACCGGTATCCCAACGGGTTATCACGATTTTGACGATATGACGTCCGGCTTACAGTCTTCAGATTTAGTCATTATTGCTGGTCGACCTTCCATGGGTAAAACCACCTTTGCGATGAATATTGCAGAGCATGTGGCCATTAAAAGCCGAGCGCCGGTTTTAATTTTTAGTATGGAAATGCCTGGTGAAGCGATTGTCATGCGTATGCTATCGTCGCTTTGTCGTATTGACCAATTGCGCATTAGAACAGGAAAGCTCGCGGATGAAGATTGGCCGCGCATTAGCTCTACTGTCAGTATGTTAACGGATGCGCCACTTTATATTGATGATACGCCGGCGTTAAGCCCTGCGGAAATGCGCGCACGTTCTCGACGTTTGGCAAAAGAACATGGCCAATTAGGCTTGATTGTTGTGGATTATTTGCAGTTAATGCAGGTGCCTGGCAATAACGAAAACCGTACCGCAGAAATTTCTGAAATTTCTCGTTCCTTAAAAAGTTTGGCAAAAGAATTAAAAGTGCCCGTCATTGCTTTATCTCAGCTAAATCGTGGTCTTGAGCAGCGTCCTGATAAACGTCCTGTAATGTCAGATTTACGTGAATCTGGTGCAATTGAGCAAGATGCGGATTTAATCGTCTTTATTTATCGCGATGAAGTTTATAACGATGCGAGTCCTGATAAAGGAACCGCTGAAATTATTATCGCTAAACAGCGTAATGGTCCAATTGGTAAATTGCGCTTAACGTTTATGGGTCAATATACTTGTTTTGAGAATTTTATTCGTCAGCCAGCCTATTAAGGGTTTAGCTTATGAGTCGTCCTACGTACATGACTATTGATCTTCACGCACTGCGGCATAATTTGTCGCGTGTGCGTGAGCTTGCGCCGGATCGTTCTATTATGGCGATGGTGAAAGCCAATGCTTATGGTCATGGTATTCAGCGTGTCGCATTAGCTTTAGAGGATGCAGATGCATTTGGCGTGGCTTCTCTTGAAGAAGGTCTCATGTTGCGTGAAGCGGGCATCACTCAGCCCATTGTGTTAATGGAAGGTTTGTTTTCTGCAGACGAATTAGCGGAAGCAGCTAAATATAACTTTACCTTAGTTGTCCATCATTTGCCTCATGTCGATATGCTCGAACGCGCAACGGTTAAACATCAATTTCCAGTTTGGTTGAAAATCAATACGGGCATGCATCGTTTGGGTATTGCGATTGCTGATGTTGATCAGGTTTATCAGCGTTTACTTCATACTGCTTGTGTAAAAAAACCGATTGGCTTAATGACACACTTTGTGGAAGCTGATGCATTCGGTGGCGGTGCTACACCGCAACAAATTAATCTTTTTCAACAAGCAACCGCACACTTAATAGGGCCGCGTAGTCTTTCCAATTCTGCTGGGATCTTAGGTTGGCCAGAAGCACATGGTGATTGGGTACGACCTGGTTTAATGCTTTATGGTGCATCTCCGTTAGCAGATAAAACAGGTGCAGATTATGGTCTTCAGCCCGTTATGACTTTTTGGTCGCGTTTAATTGCCGTCACGCCTATTAAAAAAGGTAGTCGAGTGGGATATGGCGGCACGTGGGAAGCGCCGGAAGATATGTTACTGGGAGTGGTCGGTGTTGGGTACGGTGATGGATATCCGCAGTTTGCTAAGAATGGCACGCCTGTTTTGGTGAATGGCGTTCGATGTGAGTTGGCAGGTCGTGTGTCTATGGATATGTTAACGGTTGATTTGCGGTATCAGCCTGAAGCGAAAATTGATGACCCAGTGATACTTTGGGGTGCAGGGTTGCCGGTGGAAGAAGTGGCTCGTTATTGCCAGGCGTCTGCTTATGAGTTGCTAACGAGAATGACACCGCGGCCTAAGGTGGATGTTAAATGATAATGTGCCGCTGGATGGAATCACTGCCGTCATTGCGAGCCACTACTGTCATTCCCGCGAAAGCGAGAATCCATTTATAAGGATACTTCTGCTGTATGTTTGAAATGGATTCCCGCTTTCGCGGGAATGACAGTAGTAGCTCCATCCAGGCTACGCTTTATTCAGTTTTTGGTGCAACCGTGAACTCAGCATTGCCGTATTTCATGACATGGCAAGTATACATATCTGGATTCGGTGATAAGTCACCCTGTAACGTCACATAGAGCGATTCACCTTTATTAATTCGGCCATTACTTTCTAAATGACAGAAATCATTTACTTCATGAACGTCATATATATTATAACGAGACTGATAAGAACTCATTTTAAGTCGTGATGCTGTTACCAGGTAATTACGCCCATACGTTAGCGCAATCCAAAAGTTACCGCCGCGGGTGATGTCAAATAAATAAGGGATAGTTTGGTTGTTATCGACATCTCTGATTTCTAATAACCAAGTAGGTCGGCCTACAAATGAATGTAGTCGAGTCGTAATCTGAATTGTTTGACCAAACTCCATGCTTTCTGCTTTAGCAGCGTAGAAAGGAAACATGAGGCTGATAACAATCCATGTTAATACAATCAAATTCTTTCGCATAAGATGCTGCATGTTAAGGAGTGACTTGGTTATATTACTCAGGTTATGAGTAAAAGCTCAAGTTTTCTGTTTGATTGTTCTTTGTAGGTTGCTAAACCCTAAGATCTAACAGCTCCTCTCTTTGTTCATCACTCACATCACCACGAAATATTTGATAAGCACTTTTAGCTGTGTTGGTGAAAACGGTAAACACGCCAAAATGACTACCTGTCATTTTTCTTAGCCCATAATCTATTGTGCCAAGAGAAGCTGCAAATAGATAACATAAGCCATCACTAATCTCAGCATCATTATAGCTGCAGAGTAGTTGGATAATACCTAACGAAATACCAAATAATGAAAAGGAAAATCCGAAATCAGTGCCAACACCAAAAGAAAAAACAGGATTTTTTTTAATCGTTATCTGAGACTGTAAAGTAAGCATTGCTTCAATGCGGCTATATTCTTCATATCTATCGTCAGCATTAGAATACTCAGCATCCAGTTGTGTTTTTAGACTTAGATCATACTTAACAGCTTGAATAGGTAGCTTAGTGATTGGGCACTTTAAGCCTAATTGCGAGCGAATACTTTCTATAAGAAGTGCTAATTCATAATGTCTTCCGCTAGGAAGAACTTCTACCGGATGGTACATGATTTCCATACTGATAGGGCAATATACTTTGTCTTTATCGTAATTTGCATCGTTTCTGTTAATCATGCAGGTATCCTTATCTAGGTTTTTTTACTAATAAATAGAGCATTAATGCAAAAAAGACAACAAACCAAACAAGTGACCACTCAGCCATGTTAAAGCTTAAAAATTCCCAGCCGCGTTGGCTGCATTCGGCACTACCGGAAAAGATGCGTTGGATCACTTCATTTAGCGGTAAAATTTGCATCATATATTGAATGCTGACACCGCAGGCTGTGCCCTCACTTGGAGGAAAATGCTGTAACCAAATTTGTCTACCTGCCAAAAATACACCCACCAATGAAACAAGGCTAGTGAATAGGTTTAATATGAGGCGAGGTCTACTTTTTGTTAAGAGTAGACCAATTAAAAATAAAATGCCCAATAAACCAAATGTTATGCGTTGCAGCGTGCAAAGGGGGCAAGGAATAAAGCCATCAAAAATTTGAAAATAGATGCTAGCAGATAATAAAGCGGTAGCAGCAAGGAAGCCTAGAAAATACGTTAAACGAGCAGACATAAATAGTATCCATCTTGAATTTATAAATTTTCATTAAACCAATTTTGTAAAATTAATTGTGCAGCGACGCGATCCACTTGTCCACTCTGAAGTGCTTGATAGCCACCCTCTTTAAACATTTGTTCACGAGCAGCTTTTGTCGTTAAGCGTTCATCCATCTCATAAACGGGTAATGAAAAGCGTTCTCTCAGTTGCGAAGCAAATGCTTTTGCATGTTGGGTGATAAACTGATCGGTACCATCCATGTTGAGCGGGATGCCAACTACTAACGCATCAGGCAGCCATTTATGGATTAATTTTTCAATGGCTACCCAGTTAGGTTCACCTTGTAACGCGATGATTGTATCTAGCGGCCGGGCTTGTTGGGTAATGGTTTGACCAATCGCAACGCCCGTGCGTTTCATGCCGAAATCAAAAGCAATTAATATGCGTGCTGGCTCTTCTTTCATTAATGTTCTGATGCCTTATCCCAATTATCGCCTACACCGACTGACACAACTAACGGCACCTTTAGTTTAACAACATTACTCATGCGTTCTTTAATGCCGCTAATCATCTCATCTAAATGATTTTCATCAACTTCGAATACCAATTCATCGTGTACTTGCATGATCATTTTTGCAGGTAATTTGTTTTCTCTTATCCAGGCTTCGATATTGATCATCGCCATTTTGATAATATCAGCTGCGCTCCCTTGTAATGGCGCATTAATTGCTGCTCTTTCTGCGGCTTTTTGTCTAGGAATTTGACTTGCATGAATGTCTGGCAAGTAAAGACGTCTACCCCACAGTGTTTCAACAAAGCCTAATTCTTTTGCATGTGCTCTGGTGTTATCCATGTAAGCGCGTACTTTAGGATAGCGATTAAAGTAACGATCAATATATTCTTGTGCAGAGCGTCTATCAATCCCTAATTGACGTGTTAAACCAAAGGCTGACATTCCGTAAATTAAACCAAAATTAATGGCTTTCGCATTTCGACGCATATCATAGGTCACATCTTCAAGTGGCACTTCCCATACCTCAGCGGCAGTTGCTTTATGAATATCTAAATCATTTGCAAAGGCTGTTAATAAGCTGGGGTCTTCTGAAATGTGAGCCATTAAGCGTAATTCAATTTGAGAGTAATCCGCACTCACTAAGCGATGACCAGGCGGTGCAATAAAGGCTTGGCGTATACGCCTTCCTTCTGGCATACGTATGGGTATGTTTTGTAAATTAGGCTCTGATGATGACAAGCGGCCTGTTGCGGCACCTGTTTGATTATAAGAAGTGTGAATACGGCCGGTTGCAGAATGTATTTGTTCTACTAGTCGATTGGTATAAGTCGACATTAATTTACTTAAGCTGCGATGTTCAATAATGATATGCGGCATTTCAAATTCTAAGGCTAATTCTTGCAAGACAGGGTCTGCTGTTGAAGGTTGTCCTGTTGGTGTTTTTTGTAGAATAGGCAGCTTTAGCGTTTGGAATAATATTTCTTGTAATTGCTTAGGTGAATTTAAATTAAATTCTTTGCCTGCTAATAAAAAAGCTTGTTGTTCTAGTTCTTTTAAACGCTTTTCTAATTCTTTACCTTGGGTTATCAATTTGTCAGGATCAATGAGCACACCATTACGTTCAATGTGTGCAAGAACAGGTATTAAAGGAATTTCAATGTTTTCGTAAATATATTTAACACCGGGTTCTAATTCAATGCGTGAATTTAAAAGTTTATTTAAGCGTAATGTAACATCAGCATCTTCTGCTGCATAACGCCCCGCATCAATAACATTTACTTGATTGAACGGAATTTGTTTCGCACCTTTGCCCGCTACTTCCGTATAAGGAATAGCACGCCAACCTAAATATTTTAATGCGAGTGATTCAAGATCATGACTATTGCTGGCGCTATCTAATACGTAGGATTCAAGCATAGTATCAAATGCTGCGCCTTTTAATTCAATGCCGATCCGCGCTAATACTTCAATATCATATTTAATATTTTGCCCTATTTTTTTAATATCCGCATTTTCTAATATAGGTTTAATAGCATTCAACACATATTCTTTTGATAATTGTTTTGGCGCACCCAGATAATCATGTCCAAATGGAACATAAGCGGCAAAGCCTTCTTCTACAGAAAATGACACACCCACTATGTCTGCAGACATGTAATCTAAGCTAGTTGTTTCAGTATCAAATGCAAATACACAGGACTTTTTTATTTTTTCTAGCCATATGTTAAGTTCATCTTCTGAATAGATGATAACGTAATTTGCATATTTATCATGATCTGTGGTTTTAGATGCTTGTAGCAATTCTGCTAACCAACTTTTAAATTCCATTTCTTTGTAAAGCGTAGAGAGCGCTTCTTTGTCTGCTAGTTGTATTACTAAGTCTTCAATTTTACTTGTTAATCGCAAATCAGTTTTAATCGTGACGAGTGATTTACTTAGTGGAATATTAGGTAAAAAATCTCTTAATTTTTCCCCAACTTTTCCAGTAATTTTGTCTGCGTTTGCAATAATGTTATCAAGAGATCCATACAGATCTAGCCATTTAACAGCTGTTTTTGGGCCGACTTGCGGAACGCCTGGGATATTATCTGATGTGTCACCGACTAGCGTCAGGTAATCAATGATTTGTTCGGGTGCGACGCCAAATTTTTCTTTAACGCTGGTTGGTGTTAGTAATGAATTATTCATGGTGTTGATGAGTGTCACATATTCATTCACTAACTGTGCTAAATCCTTATCACCGGTTGAGATGATCGTTGGCATTTTTTGCTGGGTTGCAATGCGTGCAATGGTGCCAATCACATCATCTGCTTCTACCCCATCTAGCATGATGATGGGTAAACCTAGTGCACGAATAATATTGTGGATGGGTTCAATTTGTTCTGCTAACTCTGTTGGCATGCTGGCACGATTTGCTTTGTACTCAGGATACAAGTCATTGCGAAAGGTTTTGCCTTTTGCATCAAATACCACGGCGATTAAGTCGGGCTGATAATCATTTAATAAGCGTCTTAGCATATTGATGACGCCGTATGCAGCGCCTGTTGGTGCACCCTTAGAATTGGTGAGTGCAGGCATGGCGTGAAATGCGCGATAAAGGTAAGACGATCCGTCGACTAATATAAGTGGTTTAATTTGTGACATGGCGATTCCTGTCCTGGGTAAGCATTTTGCAGAAGGATAGCAACTATTGGGGGGGAATGTAACCTCTTGCTGAGATCCTTGGCCGCTGTTCAGTGCATCCCCTTGTTGAGACCCTCCACAGCAGTTCAGCACATCCTAGGGTAGTCTTTTTTTATTTATTTAACCGCCCTAGACGCTCATCCCTGATCAACTAGGGCAAAAGCTACCTCCTGTCCGTTTATTAAATAAATAAAAAAAAGACTACCCTAGGACATGCTGAACACTTACTTACAACTGTGTTAAGAGCATAAAAGCATAGGAGCAAAGGCGTGCAGCCTAGATGGAGTCGCTGCTGTCATTGCGAGTAGCGTAGCC
>JBAQCP010000199.1:0-13405 GCA_049294295.1 Gammaproteobacteria bacterium
TAACATTATCTTTGCCCATGGTGGTGTTCCTCTTGGATTTATCCATTAACCTTCGTCAGTTAATGAGGATACACCGCCTAATTAATTCGTCAATTTACCTCTGTACACAAGATTCGATCATAGCTCATGATTACGCTCTTGATGCAGGCTGATTTCTTGGACTACATAAGAATTGAAATGCGCAGCCTAAGACGGGGTTACTATTAATTAAATCTTTTAGTCGGCCATTTTGACAAGCTGACATTTCGTCTTTATTTAACTGCTGATGATCATCATCGTTCAAATAAGCCATTAATTTTTGCGCTGCACTTATTTTCACCTGACTATCACGCCCACCACCAATAGAAAATAACCTCGCCCAAGCGCTATGATAATGGCTGCCAGTCTTATCGACTTCATGTTCACGTTGACTCACATAAGCGTCTAGCAAACGTTTACTAGTGACTACCGTTTGCTGGCAATAGAAACCTTTGTATTCTTCAGTTTGACCCAATAAATTATCGGATTGCCCCAACGCATGCGTTAGTTCTCGTGGAATATTCGACCCATCTTCTTTCATTTGATAAGTTTTTAATTTAAAACAGGGGGTTGTTATTTTATTAAATCCATCAACAGCATCCAAACATGCTTTATCATCATCAAAATAATGCACAAGAAATGATGATTTTTTTCTCGACAGAAGATAAGAAAACATTTCTCTTTTAGTATCTTTAGACCCAGGTCGTTGATTGCCCTCTAACCTAATACGCTCAACTAGGGCATCGGTATGAGCATGACAAGCTTGTACTTTTTCGGCATAATCTGGCAATCTCTTATTTCTATCATCATGAACCGAATTTGCATTAATTAAGACCTCGTAGGCGGGTTTATAAAAATCATGGAATGATGCACCCAAGCCTTTTTTATACTCTACATCCGCCGGCATAATGACGCCAGCAACTGGAATATCTCTAGCCTCAAAAAAATCAATTAATTGTTTTCTGGTAATATGGTTAGGATTATCTATCCAAGCATTCAAATCTCCCCCAACAGTCATGTTAGTAAAAAGTATGATATTCTTGAGCTTAAGTGCCTTAAGGCCATCAATTAAAAAATTGTTAACGACTGTCTTCTTACGCCCGGCTTGATCAAACTCCCCTGTGTCAAGAATAAGTGTTTCGTCAACATCTAATAAGACTACCGATTCAGTACTTGATGACATTTTATACACACCATATTGATTACGATACAAATATTATACGGTTAACTTATTAAGAGAGTATTAGCGATTATTTAGCTGGAAAAATCTCTTTTTTAACATTTGCAGAAAAATAACCTGCATTTGTAATATTGCCTGGCGGGCTATATTCACAAACCAGATAATTACCTGACACGTTATTTTTACCGTTACAAGCAACGTAGGCACAGCCAATTTTTTTAGTGCCCTTCCAAACCACCTGCGTAAAATGCCCTGTTTTATGAGAAAAACCTGGCCAAAAATACGAGTATTCTTGCTTCTCCATATACCACCGGGAGACAGCAGCAGAGGCAGACGAATAGCCATAAGCTAGATTCTCGCCATAACCACCGTATGAATGCTTAAACAGGCATTGATTAGCATATCTCGAGGCATAGACTGCTAATTGACTATCCCATAGGAGTGGAGAAGCTTCGTGAGCTGCGCGAAATTTATTATGGCTTTGTAATATCTGATTTTTAAGTTCAGACTCACTAGGCAAGGAGTGCTGTTTTGCGCAAAGGCTAATAGGAAAAAGAATTAAGCATCCAATAATTAGATATCTCATATAGAAATATTGAGCAATGGAAACATAACAGCTCTGGTTGGCCATTATTGCGGGCCACCCCGCCGCAATATCATTTTCATCCCATCATTAGAACGGCTAGCAATTGTAGTGACTTTTTTTTCAGCTGGCGGTTCAAACATTGAATTAAAAATTCCAGTGCGTTTTCTTTTTTTAGTATTCTCAGGTATTGGCGTCTGGTTTTCCACATTGTTATATATAAATTGTTGCAACGCTTTTAATGTAATTAATACAGGATTATTTTTACCTAGCAATAAATTGTTGTTTTTCTCCAATTCGGCAACAGCTAAATCCCTATAGTTAGAATTTTTTACCAACCCAATAAATCCATCGACAAAATCTGTATTATTACCTAAGTTACTATTTGCAATTTTGGTAAATAGATAAATGATATTTGCAGCGCTTAATTTGCCTATTGCTTTTGCTAATTGAAGATTACCAAATAGAATTTCTGACGCAGCCTGATGCAATCCATTAGTGATAGCATTATTAAAACACTTAAGAATGTCTTCCTTGGACATTATCACTGTTCTCATATATGCATTAAATGCTTTACACGATATTTCACTTACCTCCCAAAAACTCAGTAACGCCTCATCTCGGGGATCACTTAATAGCAGCATCTTTAGCATATCAAGCTTCTCAAACATACTCAGTTTATTATCTGTAAGATATCTAGAAAAAAAGTCAGGATCCTTATCTACAATAATATATATTTCTTCACCGTCTCGGTTAATTAATGCTTGTTTAAAGCAAGCATCCTGAATTTCATTATCAATATCGTCAACTAAATAACTACGCAATACATCACTGTTAGTTCGCATCTGCTGATAGACAACATCTGAACCTGAATACAAAGCTAATCCACAGTCATTGATACAATCTTCAAATGAAAGCGTTCGCCAATCTACTCCCTCTCTACTACCGAAATTCACACAACCACCACGATACCATGCCCGTAATAACGAGTGTCCATTCCAATAACTCTCGATAGACGCTTTATCTTTACAGATCAATAAAGCTCTAAATTCATCTATTAATGTTTCAATCGGTTTGCAGTAGACAGGCATGGAAAAACATCCTCGTTATATTTTTTATTGTGCTAATTTTAGCCATTACCTGTTTCGTGTCAATGAATTTGTTCTTCGAATAACGACTAACGAGATAACTAGCTGTTTTACTTAGATAAGTTATTTTCGGATGAACTGAATGATGTCTTTGGGATGGTCAAAAGAGATTGAATTCAAGTTGAGTTCCAGCCTACACGGGGATGATGCAGGGAGTTGCGCTGATACGTTATAAAAAACGACAGACAATAAAAAAGCCTGGGAATATTATTCACCAGGCTTTTGGTTAACAACTTATCTCTTAATTCTCAATCGTAATACTAGCTGCCTTCGTTTGGCTAAGCTTATAGAGTTCATACTCTAACAAGCCTTGGCTATTTTGAACTTGCTCAGCAAACACAGCGCTTTGTTTTTCATCGACAGCACCATCTTTAATTCCCTTAAGTGCTACCACTGCATATCCATTGGATAAACGCGTTACGCCGTAAGAAATTTTATTAGGTACGGTACTAGGATTAGGAAGACTAAAAGCTTCATCTAAAATCGCAGTATCTACGTTTTTAGCGTAACGGCCAGTAAAGCCGACTTTGGTCCAAATAAATTTGGTATTCGCCATGACTACTTGAGGGCTAGCACCTGCTTGCAATTTAGACTGTACGTCTGCTGCATATTGCGCCGCTCTCGTTTCAGCTTCTTTAATTTTTAATTTGTCTTCAATTTGCTTAGCCACATTATTCATAGGCAATAATGCTGATGCGACATGATTTTTTAAACGTATGACGACTAATGTTTCAGGATCAAACTGGATTACATCACTATTGTTTTGCAATTCAATCACATCATGGCTAAACGCTGCGTCTCTGATTTTTTTAGACCGGGAAAGATCATTGCCACCTTTTTGACGAGTAAAGGAGACACTCGTTTTGATAGGAGCATTGATAACTTTAGCTGCACTGGTTAAAGAATCAGGATGTTCGTAAGCAGCATCCGCTAATTGATCACGTAATTCAGCAAATTTTTCTTCTGCATGCTGACGCACATAAGTTTCTTTTACTTTATCTTTAACAGCTTCAAACGGCTGGATCTCTGGCTCATGTATCTCTATGGCTTTGATAATCACAAGACCATTAGCGGTTTGAATGACATCTGATAATTGACCAGGCTTCACCAGTTGCATCACTGCTTTTTGCAAATCAGCAGGCACTTTATTTAATGGGATAAAGCCTAAAGGGCTTAATGTATCAGGGAGACCTGCTGCCACTTTTACAAAATCATCACCTTTTTTAAGTGCTTCCAAAGCTGCATTTGCTTTATCTTTCGCTTGCATGTTATCAGCAACGGTTGCCTTTTCTGACAATGGGAATTGGATACTAGCTAATTTCCATTCCGTTGGCTGTGTATAGTTGTTAGCATTTTCTGCATAAAAGTTTTTAAGCATGGTATCGGTTGGATTAATCTTGCTAGATAAATCTTTTAACGATAATTCCACATACTCTAAGCTTACCTGCTCTGGCGTCATGAAATCTTTTTCATGTTCGTCATAGTAAGCCTTCACTGTATCAGTAGGAATTTGCATCGGCTGAGCTAAGAAGTAAGACAACGGTAATTGTACGTAGTCAATATCACGCTCTTGATTCACTAACGCCATGGTATAACGTGTTTCATCTGGTAAAGAAAACGATGAAAAAATAATACCTAGTTTAGGCTGATCAATTAGCAAGCTGGTGCGTATCATATCTAAAAATTCACTAATATTGATTGTTGTCGCTGATAACGCTTCTTGGAAACGATCAATAGAGAAACGACCATCTACCTGGAATTCAGGCATACTTTGCAAGTAGGTATCTATCTGACTATTGGATACTTGAAAGCCTTGATCTATCGATCCTTGCTTTAATACTTCGACATCAATTAAAGCCTGCAAGGCACGCTTTTTCATGGCCGCTTCATTGCCAAGACTTGCTGGCAGATTAGAACCATACTGGGCCTGTACTTGACGGCGCATGCGCTCATAAGCAATGGTTAATTGTTCTCTGGTGATATCGACATTGTTTACTTCAGCAACGACTGAATTGGTACCGCCACCATTGAAATAGCTATGTATTCCCCATAGGGCGAATGTCAGAATAATGATAGAAACGATGGTACCTGCTATCCAACCTTGTGTATGCTCACGAATGGTTTGCAGCATGTTATGCTCTCTTAATGTGAAAAAAAGTGTATCTCTGTCACCGAGATACACTTTTTGGGGGATGATTTTAAATCGGAGTGGACGGGACTCGAACCCGCGACCCTCGGCGTGACAGGCCGATATTCTAACCAACTGAACTACCACTCCTTGTACTCTTTACTCACTAGTTCTAGATACTAGCTTGACACCTTAAATCTTGGGTGCTGAGGGGATCGAACCCCCGACCTACGCCTTGTAAGGGCGCCGCTCTACCAGCTGAGCTAAGCACCCAGCAACTTAATGGGGAAGCTTACTTAACTGCTTCCTTCAAAGCCTTACCGACTTTGAAACCCACTACTTTTGCTGCGTTAATACTTATTTTCTCACCAGTGGAAGGGTTACGACCTTCTCTGGCTGCACGTTGCTTCACGAGAAACGTACCAAAATTCACTAATACTACTGGGTTGCCTTCTTTCAAGGAACCGGTAACGCCTTCTAACATTGCATCTAACGCACGTGTTGCAGATGCTTTCGTTAATTCTGCTTTTTCCGCAATCAGGTCGATCAGCTCTGTTCTATTCATACGTTATGTCTCTCTATCCTTGGTTAAAAATATCACCAGATACATCACACTAGCACCGCGATCTCACATCACTTCCTCTGTCTTTCCGAGTGCGCGTTGCGAAGTGTGATTTATACTGAAACCAACAAACTAAGTCAACACTTTAATGTGCCCTAACACCACTTTTTTTACTTTTTTCTTTCTTGCTTACAGAAGGCGCTAAAGTTGCCTTAATTTTCTTCGATTTAGCCTTTCCTTTGGTTGATAAACGTACACGAAAGTTTTTAATTGCTGACGATAATACTTCATCAATCCAACGCACAGGCTTAATATTTAATTCACTTTTTATGTTGTCAGGAATTTCTTTCAGATCTTTCACATTTTCAATTGGAATAATGACATTTTTTATTCCACTTCTATGTGCTGCTAATAATTTTTCCTTCAAGCCGCCAATTGGTAACACTTCACCACGCAGCGTGATTTCACCTGTCATTGCATAATCTGCTCGTACAGGATGATTCGTTAACGCTGACACTAAAGCGGTACACATACCAATACCCGCGCTAGGTCCATCTTTTGGTGTTGCACCTTCTGGCACATGAATATGGATATCGTGTTTCTCAAAAAAGTTTTTAGGAATGCCTAATGTACTTGCGCGTGATCTAACAACAGATAACGCAGCTTGTATCGATTCTTGCATAACTGAACCTAATTGACCGGTGTAAATCATCTTACCTTTACCAGGTAAGGTAACCGCCTCTATGGTAAGCAATTCACCGCCAACTTCAGTCCACGCCAATCCTTTTACTTGACCCACTTGATCTTGCTCTTCAGCAATATCATAGCGATAACGTCTAACACCTAAGTAATGCTCGAGATCAGCAGATCCGACTTTCACTTTCTTAGTTTTAATTTTTAACAATACTTCTTTCACGACTTTACGGCAGATTTTAGAAATATCTCTTTCTAGGCTTCTAACGCCGGCTTCACGCGTGTAATAACGCACGATGTCTTGCACCGCATCTGAAGCAATTTCAATTTCCTTAGACAACAAACCTGCGGCTTCAATTTGCTTAGGAATTAAATGCCTAGTCGCAATATTGATTTTTTCAGCTTCCGTGTAACCTGGAATGCGTATCACTTCCATACGATCACGCAGCGCGGGTGGAATGTCTAATGTATTAGCGGTTGCCATAAACATCACGTTAGATAAGTCATAATCAACTTCAAGGTAATGATCATTGAAAGCATGATTTTGTTCAGGATCTAATACTTCTAATAAAGCAGACGCAGGATCGCCACGGAAATCCATGGACATCTTGTCAATTTCATCTAATAAAAATAGAGGATTATTAACACCCGCTTTTGCTAATTTTTGGATAATTTTACCCGGCATCGCACCGATATAGGTTCGTCTATGACCACGAATTTCTGCTTCATCACGTACACCGCCTAACGACATGCGGATAAACGTACGTCCTGTTGCATTGGCAATCGATTGACCTAAAGAGGTTTTACCTACGCCTGGGGGGCCTACTAAGCACAAGATGGGGCCTTTTAACGTTTTTACTCGTCTTTGTACCGCCAAGTATTCAGTGATACGCTCTTTCACTTCTTTTAGACCGTAATGCTCTTCTTCTAGTATCTTTTCAGCCTTTGCCAAATCTTTTTCTACTTTGGCATTTTTATTCCAAGGCAATGAAATCATCACATCTAGGTAATTACGAGAAACAGTGGCCTCAGCAGACTGCATAGGCATAACTTTCAGCTTCGCAAGCTCTGCATCGCAGCGTTCACGCGCCTCTTTAGGCATATCAGCTTCTGCTATTTTCTTGGCTAATGCTTCAAACTCATTAGGGATTTCTTCAATCTCGTTGAGTTCTTTTTGGATCGCTTTAATTTGCTCATTTAAATAATATTCGCGCTGGGTTTTTTCCATTTGACGCTTAACACGTCCACGAATTTTCTTTTCAACTTGCAATAGGTCAATTTCGTTTTCTAAAATGCCCATCAATTTTTCTAGGCGTTTTTTCAAACTATCCATTTCTAAAAGTTTTTGTTTATCTTCTTGTTTTAGATTGAGATGCGCCGTAATGGTGTCGCCTAAGCGGCCGCCATCTTCAATCGCAAGAATAGAAGCCATGATTTCAGCTGGAATTTTACGATTGAGCTTAACGTATTGTTCAAATTGTGACTTTAATGAACGCACAAAAATTTCGACTTCGCGATCACTCGTCTCTTTATCTTCAATGAGTTTTACATTCGCTAAAAAATAATCTTTGTTACTGATGAATTTAGTAATCGTAGCGCGCTTAACGCCTTCTACTAATACTTTTACCGTACCGTCTGGTAGTTTTAATAATTGTAAGACGGTTGCAAGCGTTCCGACACGATGAATACCTTTTTCAGTGGGTTGATCATCTGTTGGATTTTTTTGTGTGGCCAATAAAATTTGCTTATCAGCAGTCATGGCCACTTCCAGTGCTTTAATAGAACGATCACGTCCTACAAACAAGGGAACGACCATATAAGGATAAACAACAACATCCCGTAATGGTAATACGGGAATGCTCAAAGTACTGGTATCAGAAGAAGTGGTTGCCATAAAGCCCCCTAACTATGGAAATAGTTTACATAAATCAGCCGTTACTAATTATTCAGCTGCCCGTTGCTGCTGCTCGTGATTTTCATAGATGATAATAGGCTTGGTTTCACCATGGATCGCCGATTCATCAATAATCACCTTAGAAACATGACTTAAGGAAGGAAGCTCATACATAATATCGAGTAAGGTCTTCTCCAAAATAGAACGTAAGCCACGAGCACCGGTTTTCTTTTCAACACAGCTTTCTGCAATGGTTTGCAACGCTGCATCGCGGAACTCTAAGGACACACCTTCCATTTCAAATAAACGACGATATTGCTTAATCAACGCATTTTTGGGTTCGGTTAAAATATTCACCAATGCTTCTTTATCTAATTCCTCGAGTGTTGCAGTCACTGGTAAACGACCAATTAACTCTGGGATTAAGCCATATCTTACTAAATCTGACGGCTCAGCTTGACGTAACACGTCACCCAATGTTTTGGCATCCTCTTTGCCGTGGATTTCAGCAGAAAAACCAATACCTGATTTTTCAGAGCGCTCACGAATAATTTTTTCAAGGCCAGCAAACGCACCGCCGCAAATAAACAGGATATTGCGCGTATCAACTTGAATAAACTCTTGTTGTGGATGCTTTCTGCCACCTTGCGGAGGAACAGACGCAATCGTACCTTCTATTAACTTGAGAAGCGCTTGCTGAACACCTTCACCAGAAACGTCTCTTGTAATGGATGGATTTTCAGACTTGCGTGAAATTTTGTCAATTTCATCAATGTAAACAATACCCATTTGGGCTTTGGTGACATCGTATTCGCAGCGTTGAAGCAATTTTTGAATAATACTCTCAACGTCTTCACCCACATAACCTGCTTCAGTTAGGGTGGTCGCATCCGCAATGACGAATGGAACGTTCAATAAGCGCGCTAATGTTTCAGCTAATAATGTCTTACCGCTGCCTGTTGGGCCTATCAGCAAGATATTGCTTTTACTTAACTCTACGTCATCTTTCGTCGTATGAGCACGCAAGCGTTTATAGTGGTTATAAACAGCAACTGCTAAGGTTTTCTTAGCCTGGGTTTGACCAACGACGTATTCATCTAATGTTTTGCAAATTTCAACGGGCGCAGGTAATCGTGGCAGGATATCGGCTGCAGGCGCTGTGCTGCTTGCCTTACCGTCTTCACGAACCTCTTCATTTATAATGTCATTGCAAAGGGCCACGCATTCGTCACAGACATAGACAGATGGGCCTGCAATTAGCTTACGCACTTCATGCTGGCTCTTACCGCAAAAAGAGCAATGAAAAATCTTGTCTTTTCCATTATTGCCGTGCTGGTCATTACTCATAGGTAAAGCCTCTTCAGTTATATATCTATATATATACCCAAAATAGGGACGATTGCCAAAAAATCAATGCCTGATACTGAATTTTTATACTATTAGTATAGCAAGCTGCCATTCCCGCATAGAGCTTGCCCCCAACGAGGGCGGGGGCGGGAATGACAACTAAAGAACGGTCACCTGAACTAGACCAACGTTTACTCAGACTATTTGGCTATTTTTAGTCCGCCACGCGGATCAATTAGCTTGTCAACTAAACCGTATTGAAGAGCGCGTTCAGCACTCATGAAATTGTCTCTATCGGTATCTTTACCAATCGTTTCTTCTGGTTGACCTGTATGTTTTGCTAAGATTTGGTTCAAACGTGTACGAATCTTGAGGGTTTCTTCTGCATGAATCGCAATATCAGATGCCTGACCTTGAATACCGCCTAATGGCTGGTGAATCATTACTCTAGCATTTGGTAGGCAATAACGTTTACCAGCAGCACCAGCCGCTAATAATAGCGCACCCATACTAGCCGCTTGCCCCATACACATGGTGCTAACATCCGGCTTAATAAATTGCATGGTGTCATAAATTGCTAAACCGGCAGTCACTACGCCGCCTGGAGAATTGATATAGATAGAAATATCTTTATCTGGATTTTCTGATTCCAAGAACAATAATTGAGCAACAATGAGGTTAGCAACGTGGTCATCAATTGGACCACCTAAAAATATAACGCGATCTCTTAACAATCTTGAGTAAATATCAAATGCACGCTCACCGCGCGCACTTTGTTCAACAACCATGGGCACGAGATTATTAACGAGGGGTGTGTTAAGAGACATATGATTTCCTTTCGTCTAGCCTAAAGTGTACATTATACAGTCATTCCCGCCGAATAACAGCGGGACATGCTTATGTTTATTTACAAATTAACGCCTTTCAATTCCGAGTAGCTCATTGGTTTATCAATTACCTTGATACCATCCATTAACTTCTCAATTACTTGGTCTTCCATCACTTGCGCTTCAATACCGCTACGGCGTTCGTCTGAAGATAACCAAGCAATCACTTCTGCTGGCTGTTCGTATGCGCTTGCAATTTCTTGAATGCGCTGTGTTACTTTATCTTTATCGGCTTTCAATTGAGATTGTTTAGCAAATTCTGCAATTAATAACCCGAGTGATACACGTTTTTTAGCCACATCATTGAAACTGCTTAATTCTTCTTCAGAATGGCTGTGATGGTCGTGTTGTTGATGTTGTGAGTACACTTCATCATGAATATTTTTAGCTTCACGTTCGATTAATGCCTTAGGCACTTCAATCACATTTTGCTCTAGTAATTGACCAAATACTTGTTCTTTTAATTTGTCTTTTACTATACGATCGCGCTCTTGCACTAAAGATTTCTTGATTTGCTCTTTTAGCTCAGTTTCTTTACCGGTTTTAACACCTAAACGTTGAACGAAGTCTTCGGTCAACACTGGCACTTCAGCTTCAAATACTTGCTTTACATTAACGACGAAATCAATCGCCTTGCCTGCTCTTTCAGCAACGCCGTAGTCTGCTGGGAAATGCAGATTTAAAGTTTTTTCGTCACCCGCTTTCGCGCCCACTAATGCATCTTCAAATCCTGCGAGCATCACTTTGCTACCCAATTCTAATGGGAAGTTGGTGATTTTATTTTCAACATCTGATTTGCCATCGAAAATAGCGTAGTAATCGAGCACAACGCGATCTTTACTATGCGCTGCACGATCTACGATTTTCCATTGGGTATATTGCTTGAGCAATTGGCTGATCACTAAATCAACGTCTGCATCTTTTACATCAACCACTGGCTTTTCAATGCTTTCCATCGCCAAGGTGATTTTTTCGATTTCTGGCAACACTTCAAATGAAGCAGTGAATTCTAATGGCTGGTCTATCACCATTACTTTTGGTTCTACTTGTGGGGTGCTAATTGGCTGCAATTTTTCATCAGTGATCGCTTTATATAAAGCAGATTGAATCACTTCGCTGTAAGCTTCTTGGCGTGCATCGTTACCAAAACGTTGTTGAATAAAAGATTTAGGCGCTTTACCTGGACGGAAGCCTTTGATATTAGCTTTTTTAGCTAAAATATCCATTTGCTTGGCGTAGGCTGCTTCAATTTGAGTAACAGGAACTGTGATAGTAAGACGACGTTCAATGTTGCTAACTTTTTCAACTGATACTTGCATGGTAAGACCCCAGGACTTTTTGTATTAATAAAAAACGGCCCTTACAAGAGAAGGGAGGCCCGCCTACCTATAATTATATATAAGCCGGGCGCCATTATTTTGGTAAGTTCAACGATTTTAATACGAATGGAGAGACTCGAACTCTCACGGGTTACCCCACTGGAACCTAAATCCAGCGCGTCTACCAGTTCCGCCACATTCGCATAAGCCAAACGAGAGCCGTCATTTTTACTGGAGTTTTTATTTATTATCAAGCGGATTATGTAGTTAAATACAAATTTTTAATATTTTCCACCCTAATCTGCTCAAAATAAATTCAAAAAAATTGATATACCTACCAAAATCGGATATTTTCCCTAAATACCCTACCTATTTAAGGAAAGAATATGAAGCCGTTTAGACTCTTAATAATTGCCGCTATTTGCTTTAGCTGCAGTTCACTTGCGCTAGCTGTTGAAACCACCGCACTTGATAGCGCTACACAAAAAACACTCGACAACTATCTAACCCACCAAGGCAAACCTGAAGGCGTCACAGGCATAGGTGCGACTATTCGTTACCCTGACAATAATGAAGTGATAACAAAAAATTTTGCAGCAGGTGTCATCGGCTTCCCACCCCTGAATACAGAACAGGTAACCACGGATAATTTATTTCAAATCGGCAGCATTACTAAATCATTTGTCGCCGCTCTTATTTTGCAATTAGAAGCCGAAGGTAAATTAAGTATCGATGATAAAATTGGCAAATGGTTTCCTGAATATCCAAACTGGAAAGATGTCACCATTAAGCAATTACTGAATATGACTAGCGGCATCCCTAGCTATACAAAAAATATTACTTTCCTCAAAAAAGTATATGCCAATATTGATTTACACATGACAACAAAAGAATTACTAACTTACTCTTCTCCTGAAAAGCCTCTTAAGTTTGGTAAAAATAAATTTGATTATTCCAATACCAATTATATTTTAGCTGGCATGATCATTGAAAAAGAAACCGAGCTTTCATTTGAAGATGCTTTGCAAAAACGAATCTTAACGCCATTTGCATTAAACAATACGTACTATCCTGTTAACAAAGACGCCTATGACAAACTCATGCCAAGAATGGTGCATGGCTATTATCATGACGATGAAGATAGCAAAAAAATGATTGATATTACGACGGGTGATTTAAGCTGGGCGGGTGCTGCTGGTGCTATTGTTGCTAACACTCAAGATGTTTCTACCTGGGTTAATGTTCTTTACCATGGTTTATTTGTTCCTGAAAAATCCAGAGCACAAATACTAACTGAACTTGAAAGCATTGTTTCGATGAAAACAGGTAAGCCAATCACAAAAGTAACGGCTGCTGATCCTAAAGGATTTGGTTTAGGCATCGGACGTATTTATCAGAAGGGCTTAGGTCAATTTTGGCTATATGAAGGCAGCAGTATGGGTTACCGTGTACGTTATATTTGGCGTCAATGTAATGATGTCAGTACTGTCGCTGCTCTCAATAATAAAGCGGGCGAAGACAACAGCACAAAAGATGGCGGCAGTCACAGCCAAGAGCTCGTTGTTGACCTGTATAAAAATATTATTGCCAGCTTACCTAAGCTTAACTGTAAAGATTAAGTAAATGTAGCCCGGCAAATCTTTTGC
>JBAQCP010000200.1:0-5886 GCA_049294295.1 Gammaproteobacteria bacterium
CGGTTCGAGAGTGTCGGCCGCTCGCCCGGAGGAGACGCGTAGCGCCGTCTCGAAGGGCAACCCACTTGCTATGAAATAGCTTTATTTAAAATGCTTACGGCAAGTAGAAACATAACTTTCATTTCCACCAATCTGTACTTGATCACCCTCTTTGATCGCTTTTCCATTAGCATCAATACGCATGTTCATCGTTGCTTTGCGGCCACAATGACAAATGGTTTTTACTTCAACCAAATTATCCGACCAGACTAACAAATACTGACTGCCTTCAAATGGCTCGCCCAAGAAATCACTACGCAACCCATAAGCCAGCACAGGCAAATTTAATTCATCCACAATTTGCGTTAGCTGCGAAACTTGCTGCTTATTTAAAAACTGCGCTTCATCAATTAACACGCATTTGATTTTAGGATTTTTTTCTAGCGCTGCTTTTGTATGCGCAAACAAATCATATTCTTTATCAAAAGAAATAGCGTCAGCACTTAAACCAATACGTGAATGAACCTTATTCGCTGCGAAACGCGTATCAATGATGGGTGTGAATAACAATGTATCCATGCCGCGCTCTTTATAATTATAAGCGGACTGCAGCATGATGGTGCTTTTACCGGCATTCATTGCTGAATAGTAAAAATATAATTTGGCCATTAGAAACTCCACCAGATAAGAATCGAGCTTAGCACTCTCCTTTCAATCCATCAGGCAATATTGCATCACAAATTGAATACGCTGCGGAAAGCTGCTCCGTTGTAATCTCCAGATATTCGAGCATTTGATAAATTAGCCCCAGCTAACCTTGCATTTCGATGGTTTTTAGAAAGAAAAGCATCACTTAAATTACACATTTCACAACTATTCGTTTCTGAAAAAGTTTTTATATCATTTTCACTATAAATGCTTTTAGCGAATGTGACTGATGATAAAAATAAGACTGCAGTTAGCGGTAATAAGCGCGTTAGCTTCATTATCATGCCCTTGATATAAGTGGATTTAAAAACTTAATTGGCAGGATTACTACTATTAATTGGGTCGTCTGCGATTCGAACGCAGGACCAACAGGTTAAAAGCCTGCTGCTCTACCGGCTGAGCTAACGACCCATCATGTGTTGCAGAAGTTGGATATAATACTGTTTCTTTAGAAAATATCAATGGGGGTTTTTGATTTTTTTCACCTGATTGATGCAAATGCTGGTTTAATTTAAATCATAGTGCGCAAAATTTGCCACTTATATACTGCCTTGGTACATGTGTACATAAAACAATCAGCCATAACGCCCAACCAGATCAAGCAACTGCCGTCATTGCAAGCGCCGCGAAGCAAACCATGCAACGTGCTGGACATCCACTATGGATTGCTTCGCTACGCTCGCAATGATGGCAATGATTTCACTGGCATCTAGGATAGAACTTATCGATCTATTCTAGGCAATGTCACTAAATATTATTTGATAATCTTTTCATTCCATCTAAAGAAGAATGCTGGCTTTTAAAGTTAGCTTTATACTCAGATAATGCATCCATATCAAAATTCCCTTTAAGGTACAGTGAACGAAACTTCGCGCAGGACGACGAGAGATCCGGAATAACGAAAACCCGCATTGCATACAGGCTACTTTTATTTAAAATTCTCTTAAGTTTTTAAAATAACAGCCGATATTGTCACTCTTGATTTTAATTTAACCATCAATTACTCTAATCAAGATGTTCATTCATTAATCAGCCATGAAAGAGAAAGAATTTAATTTCTTTTTTGAAATTTAAAAGGATTTAATATGAAATTTTTATTACCATTTGTCTCATTATTTGTTTGTATCACAGCTTTTTCTTCGCCGTCTCACGTTAAATTAAATTCTTTTGAAACAAATACGTTATATCGAGATTATCGCCCAGCAGATGCTGCTTATGCTATCGATTGGTCAAAGTATGTAGGACCCGGGCCTACCGTGCTTATTTATCTTCAGCCCACTTTAACTAAGAATTCGAATTTAAAGTCTGATCCACTCTACATAGATTGTAATGGGCAAGAAATTATTTTATCTCCTAATGAAAGCTATGCATGCAGCATTAAATCTTATGACATGAATGGAAAATTTTCATATAAAGTTGCAGAAGGATATGAAAAAAATGGCTCAGAAGTTACGATTGTAGAAATCAATCCTAAGACCTTAAAAATGCTTTCATAAATATCTTGATTTAAAGCAATCGAATAAAAAGAGAAACCTCTAAAAAAATTAGGGGTTTCTCTATAATAAAATTTGTGACAATCTGTCAAATGCAGCTAGATTTATCTGCCTTTGACATCACCCCAGAGATATTTGTGGAGCTGGATTTGTAGACGGACGGACAATTGATCTTGGATGATCCAGTCGGCTAGATCACCTGGTTTTACTTGCGTGTGACTAGGGGACATCAGGATTTGGCATTTTTCGGTTAGCTGGTGTTGCTCGATGATTTCTTTTGCCCACTCGTAATCAGCTTTATCACAAATGACGAATTTCACTTGGTCGTGAGGTAACAAATGCTGGATGTTAGCCCATTCATTTTTTTCAACTTCAGCGGAGCCTGGGGTTTTGATGTCTACGACTTTAACGACTCTAGGGTCAACTTCACTCACATTGATAGCACCGCTCGTTTCCAGTGACACTTCATAGCCTTCATCACAAAGACGCTTTAACAAAGGAATACATGCCTTCTGTGCTAAAGGTTCACCGCCTGTGACGGTGACGTAATGTGCTTTGTATTTTTTAACTTCGGCGATGATAGCATCTAATTCATGCCACTGCCCGCCTTGGAAAGCGTAATCAGTATCGCAATACTGGCAGCGTAACGGACAACCGGTTAAACGGATGAAGACAGTCGGCAAGCCGACTGTCCGCGTTTCACCTTGCAAGGAAAAGAATATTTCTGTAAGACGCAAACGCTCCACTAATGACCTGCTTGCTTAAGTTGTTTAAGCTGTTCTGATGCTAGTTGCGCAGGAGCCGTCCCAGGATAATGCTTGACAACTTTTTTAAACGCCGTCTTGGCGTCTGACCATTTGGATTGGGTCGCATAAAGCAAACCAACTTTTAATTGAGCATCCCCAGCACGAGGACTTTCGGGATAGCTCGCTACCATAATAGTGAATTCTTTTAGAGCTTGATCGTTTTTTCCGGTCAAACCATATAATTCGCCTAACCAATAATGTGCATTTGAAGCAAATTGACCGGAAGGATATTTTTTCAACATATCCTGCAAGGTAGTAATTGCTTCGTTATATTTTTTAGCTTTAATTAAGTTATACGCTGTTTTGTAGCTTTGCTCTTCTACATCATCTGGTGGTGGTAAAGCCGCTGGCTTTACTGCAGGAACAGGTGCAACAACAGCTGGCGCAGTAGGCTTAAGCGTCGTCTTGCCGGCTTTTGATGTAACGGGTGCAATAGCAGGTGCACTTTCAACGGCTCTAGGCTGAGAAACACGCTTGTCTAAATCAGCATACATGCTTTTTTGCTGTGCTTGCAGTTGCTCTAATTGATGCGTTAACTGCTCAACTTGTGCATGCAGTGCTTGAACTTGGTTTTGCAATGAATCCATACGAGCGGCTGCATCGTTGGTTTGCATGTTATTAATTTGTTGCTCAACACGCTGTAAGCGCTGATTCGTGCTCATAGGCGGCGCAATGCGTGGAGAGGGTGCTTGCTGTTGTTGCATAGGCACGAAGGTACCCTCTTGCCCCGGAGGTGGAGGTGGTACATCTTCTTGCTGTACATCTTGAGTATCGTATTGCTGCGGCAACGCATCCACGTCGTAAACGGGTGCGGACTCCGCATAAACAGGCAAAGCGATGCCTAAAAGCATCGCTGTTCCTGCAATCTGTACCATCCGTGAGATAGATTTCATATATTAGATTATCGCTTTAAGTAAACGAGAACAACGCGACGGTCTTGCTGGAAATCAGCTTCCGTGCGGCCTGGAGATGCTAATTTTTCTGCACCATAGCTAACAACGCGTACTTGCGCAGGGTTAACGCCTTTTGCTGTTAAGATTTCAGCAACGGACTTAGCACGACGCTCGCCTAAACCAATGTTGTATTCACGGCTGCCGCGAGGGTCAGTATGACCTTCTAACATCGCTTTCACATTTGGATGCGCGATAAGATAGTTTGCATTCGCATCAACAGCGGCTTTGTCTTCGCTTCTAACGATGTTGCTATCGTAATCGAAGTAATAAACACGCTTAGATAATTGGTTTTGTGAACCTTCTTCACCAAAACCAGATTCTTCACCTAGGCCGGATGATTGAGTGCCGTCTGCATAAGCAGCATTGGCGTCATTGATTTCGCTTTGATCACGCTTTTTGTGGGTAGAGCAAGCAGCTAACGTGATAATACTGGCACCGATTAACGCAACTTTAATCCATTGTTTCAATTTCATTGTTTTTCCCCATTTTTTTAATCGTTAACGCAAAAGTATACTCAGAAATATTGATATATCAAGGAACGGGTATTTAAATTCCCCCTTCCGCCCTTCGGGCACCTTCCCCCGGAGGGGGAAGGAATCCAACTTAGCCTAGGAATGGTGACCAGGCAGGGTCTTGGGCATCGCCTGCGCGAGCAGGGAGGACTAATTGGACGCTGCCGTCTGCAGATACCATGCCTAAGACATTGCGACCGCTATAAACGGTATCGTATAAAATCATGCTGCCGTTAGGCGCGATGCTAGGGGAAGAGCTATCGCCGCTGGATGGCGTTAGAACTCTCGTCGTACCTGCATCTAAATCCAAGATGGCAATGTTGTAGTTGCCGGAGGTGCGATGAATCATGGCGACATGGCGGCCATCGCTCGCGAAGGAACCGCGTGCGTTATAGGCACCATCGTAAGACACACGGGTTGCACTGCCGGAACCGATGTTAGCTTGATAAATTTGTGGGCCACCGCCTCTGTTGGATGTGAATAACAAGGTGCGACCGTCTGGTGACCAAGATGGTTCTGTGTTGATGTAAAAATCATGGGTGATTTGTTGCAAGCTGCGGGAACCGATGTCCATGACGTAAATATTGGGGGAACCGCTCTTGGATAAAACGAGCGCTAATTTCCGACCATCTGGGGACCAGGAAGGTGCGCCGTTAATACCAGGGAAGCTACTTAAAACATGTCGTGAACCGGTTGCGACATCTTGAACAATAATGTTCGCTTTACGGCCTTCGAAGGAAACATAGGCAATCTGTCTGCCGTTTGGTGACCAGGAAGGAGACATGATAGGTTCAGATGAATTCAATAATGGACGGGGGTTATAACCGTCTTGATCAGACACTTCTAACACATAATGATTTTGGCCAGGGCTGCGTTGCACGACGACGTAGGCGATTTTAGTGGAGAAAATACCACGGCTGCCAGTAATGTGCTGATAGATCATATCGCTGATATGGTGAGACGTTTTACGCAATTCGCCGCCGGAGATAGTGAAGGATTTGCTAAGTGCAACTGCTTCTTGGCCTTTGCCGCGTAAGCCGTCTAATAACTCGAAACTAACTTCATAGCGATCACCGCCGACATTGTTGACTTGGCCTTTGACGATGTTATCGCCGGATTCGCGAGCAGAGACTTTAAAGCGGCCGCTGTTTTGCAAATCATTGGTAATGATGGTGGAAACGTTTTGTGGCGAACTATCGCTGCCTGGGAATGGGATAATGGAAATTGGGATAGCACCAGAGACACCGCGGGTGAGCTCCATGCTTAACATGGCGTGCGCTGCTGGCATCGCCAATGTGAGGGTTAGAAAAATGAAGCTTATTATTTTTTTCATTACGGACGTCCTCTTTGGTTAATTCGGGTGGTGCTGTGTATCTTTCTCACACTAAGCTATTCTGTCATCTCGAACCTCCTACTGTCATCCCGAGCGTAGCGA
>JBAQCP010000201.1:0-11415 GCA_049294295.1 Gammaproteobacteria bacterium
GCAAACCCGGATTTCGCTACGCTCCATCCAGGCTACCAGAGCTATTTCTTCTGAGCCATTACGTTATAAGTGTTTATGCTAGTTTTCAATGCCTTTGTTAACACCTCTGCCGGTTTTGCATCACTCAATAATCCTGACCATTTCCCTTGAGGGTTGATTAGTAAAATAGACGCCGTATGTTGAATCTGATTATTTTCATCTCTTGCCGCAAACACACCTAGCTGACTTTGTAATTTTCGTAATTCCTGAATTTTCCCACTCACACCCATAAAGCCCTTATTAAATTGTCGCGTATAGCGATTGAGTTTATCTAATGAATCTCGTGTTGGATCTAGCGAAATAAACACGACTTGTAAATTAGGTATCTTTGGGTGGAGAGATTGATAAATATCAGAGAGCTTAACGAGTGTGGGGGGGCAAACGGTAGCGCAATGAGTGAATCCAAAAAAAACTAACGTCCAGTGGTTCAGCAGATTTTTTTCTGAAAAAGCATGACCAGGCATGGGAGCTGCGACTAATTTGAATGGTTTAATATCGCGTGGCACGGTAAAAAGGGTGCCTACTGCTGGATCTAAAAGGTTAGCCTCAGACGCATGGCTGATGCGAAATGAAAATAATATGGTGATGATAGCGGCACATAATAGTATCAGTAGCGCTACAATTTTATTGGTAGAAAGTTTTTGTTGCTGATTCATGTTGTTGTCCTTAATGTGTGATAGCCTCATTGTCACCGAGCGCAGCGAGGGATCTCCCGCTATTTTAGCTGTCCCTAAGATGGAGATCCCTCGCTGCGCTCGGGATGACAGTAGTTGTTCAGGATGACAGTGAAGTGCCTAGAAGTGTACTATTTCCTCAACCAATTATTCAGCGCTCTTAAATCATCCACGCAAAGCGTCCCTGCAGCATTTTTTAACGTTAACAAATTCATAATGTAGCCATATCGATCAGAAGTATATTGCTGTTGATTTTGCACTACTACTTGCCTTTGATTCAACACATCTACCGTTGTTCCAATGCCAGATTGATAACGTTCATTGGTTGCAGATAAAGACAGCATGGCAGATTTCATTGCAATTTTATCATCGTTGATCTTGCTGATATTGGATATTAATGTGAGATAGGTTTGTCTAATATTATAAATAGTAGTACGTACCGAATATTCAAGTTGCTGTGCTGCAGATTGATATTGATATTTTGCTTGCTTCACTTGTGACGAAGTCGCACCACCTGAAAACAAGGGTATGCTTAGGTTAAGCGCAACCACTGTTTGGCGCATTTTGCTCGCACCCGCGGAGACTAACGTACTACCATTTTGAGAGTTTTGCGCAAGTACATCGTAGTAACCTTCAAAATCTAACGTTGGCAAGTGGCCGCCAAATTGTTGTTTGATATTATTCCTAGCACTTTGTAGGGCATATTGATTTGCTTTAATCGTCCAGTTTTGCTGTATAGATTTATGAACCCATGCTTCACTATCATTTGGTTGAGGTGAGACTAAGGGAAAGTCATCATTTAATGACGCTAGTGATTGGTATGCTTTATTAGTCAGCGTGCGTAAAAATTCTTTGTCAATTTCTAACTGCGTCTTGGCTGTCACACAGCTAGTGTTAGCTGATGCACGTGCTGCTTCAACATTATAAAAATCAGCTTTAGTAATCGATTTTGCTATAAATTTCTCTTTAGCAAACTCATATTGCTTGTTTAAAGAGGCTTGATTGGCATGGCAATAGTTTAAGGTTTCTTCATCTTTCAAAATATTGAAGTACGCTTGCGCAACACGCAGTATTAGGCTTTGAAACGCTGCATTTAACGTAGCGCAAGCTTGTCTTGCGCCAGATGCAGTGGTTGCAAGGTTTGCAAATTTAGCGTAATTGAAAATTGTTTGATTCACACTTAAGCGCATTTCAAAGTTACGAAGAAGGTTATTTGGCGGCAGTAAATTAGGTGTAACAGACCCGGAGTTTTGAGCTTTATTTGCAGAGGGTTTAGCAGTAAAGCCAATGTTAGGTAGCAAAGAAGCAAGGCTAATGCCAATATTTTCTTGCGTTGCTAGCGTATCTGCTACCGTTTGTTGATAGGTTGCGTCATTGACGACTGCTTCTCGAAACACTTCCATGATGTCGGTCGCGGCAAAGCTCGCGCTAGTTATTAGGCTTAAGATTATGCTTAAAAAAAAGTATCTCATCATTCTTTATTCCTAATCTAAGGTGTTACGGTAGTTTTTATAACTAATTAGAATAATCAGAAACATAAATAATAGTATCGGCCAAAGGTTGCCCCAGATTTGTGTAAAAGTGGCGCCCTTTAACATAATATTAGTCGTCAATTGTGTGAAGTGAGTAGTTGGTAATAAATTGCCTATATCTTGCGCCCATTTGGGCATGCCGTAAAATGGAAACATAAAGCCTGAAAACAAAATAGCAGGTAGGTTGTAAGTATTAGCAATATTTGCTGCTTGGAATTGAGATTTTGAAACAGAGGACGCCGCTATCCCTATGCCAAGATTGGCTACAATAAATGGAAAGGAGGCAAGTAAGAATAAGAATAGACTACCTTCAAAGGGTACTTTAAATAAAAAGTGGCTAACAATCACCGTTAACATTAATAAAATGTAACCCAAGATAATATTTGGAATGATTTTTCCAATAATAATATCTAATGGTTTAGCCGGGGTGACTAATAATACTTCCATGCTGCCTTGTTCGTATTCAGTGGTGATTGAAATTGCAGTTAACATGACAAGTGAGATGGTCAAAATGGCCATGATTAATCCTGGCAGTGTATGATATTGCGCAACAATGCCGGGGTTATATAGTGCGTGTGTATCAATAACGTAGTTGCTGCCATCTGTAGGAGCAAGATAATAGAGCGAGCCTGACGTTTCTTTTTCTAATGATTGTAAAGGTAAATTCTGTGCTGTACGAAAGGCGCCGCTCACTGCAACGGGGTCACTAGCATCACCTTGTAATAATATATGTGGTTTGTCATTCCTAATAAAATCACGCGTAAAATTAGAAGGAATATTAATAATAAATTGAACTTTATTTGCTTCAAGTAATTTTTTTGCAGTCTCTTCGCTGTCTGTAATGGTTTTTATGTCGAAGTAGCCCGTGTTTCTAAAGTTAGCGATAATGCTGTTTGTGATTTGTGAGGTATCATGTGTCACTACAATAGAGGGTAGGTGCTTAGCATCGGTGTTGATAGTGTAACCAAATAAAATAACTTCAGAAAAAGGAATAATAAGTAAAAAAAGGTAAGTTCTTTTGTCACGGCTAATTAAAATAAATTCTTTTTTTAAGATCGCCCACAGTCTAAGAAACGTATATTGCATATTAACCATTCTTTTTCTCCGCAGGTTTGACCGTTTTTGACAGCCAAATAAAGACTTCTTCTAGTTTTGAGTCTGTCATTTCCCAGTGGAAGTTGGGATTGTGACGATAGGGTTCAATGGCTTTGTCTAATATTGCTTTATCTCTGCCGCTAACATGCAAGCTGTCATAAAAGGTAACGACCTGATCAATTTCAGGTAGTTTTTGTAGTTGCTCAGCCAACAAGATGAGATTTTTACCGGTGACTCGCCAGGTGCTAAGATTTACATTTTGAATGATGTCATCTATTTTGCCGTGCATTAATAGCTGACCATTACTAATATAAGCAATTCTATTACAGCGTTGTACATCATCCATATTATGTGAGCTAAGTAAAATAGTCATCCCTTGCGCTGATAAGTTGTGCATGATTTCCCAGAAATCACGGCGAGTCTTAGGGTCAACGCTTGCAGTCGGTTCATCAAGGATAAGTAAGAATGGATCGTGAACTAGCGCTGCTGCTAATGATAGTCGTTGTTTCCAGCCGCCTGATAATGAGCCCGACAATTGATCGCGTCTTGATATTAGATCCAGTTGATCCATAACGGAATTAACTTTTGTTTTCCGGTTAAGTACACCATATAGTTCGGCAATGAACATTAAGTTTTCATAAACAGTTAATTGTTTATATAGACCAAAAAACTGTGGAATGTAACCAACATGTTTTTTGATTTTATCGGATTCTGTTAAAATGTCATATCCTAAGCAAGTGCCTCTTCCGCTATCTGGTGTCAGTAGTCCGCAGAGCATACGGATGGTGGTCGTTTTTCCTGCGCCATTCGATCCCAAAAAACCAAATATCTCGCCGTATTTTACTTCTAAACTAACATCAGACACCGCAGTGCTATCCTTGAATTTTTTTTCAAGATTATGCACGTCAATAATCAGCTTAGATTCATCTATATTCATGCGTGATTTTTCACCATAAAGGTAACCGTAATAGGCTGTCCCGAGTTTAGTTTATTGGTTGCATCTTGCATTTGTGGTATGGCTTCAACACGATAGACTAGCTTGGCTTTTTCTTCTGTGCTGTAAATCACAGGGGGCGTAAATTCTGCTTTAGTAGAAATGTAGCTAACCTTGCCAGAAAATGAGGCGTGGCAGTTGTCGCAGTTTATTTCGATTGCTTGATTTAGATGAATTTGACTGAGGTTTTCTTCGGGGATAAAAAATATAACTTTCAGGTTGTTATTTTCCAGCAAACTTAAGACAGGTCTGCCAGCAGGAATAAATTCACCTTGAGAGTAATACACATCAAAAACGGTAGAGGTAATAGGTGAGGCGATCGTTTTTTGCTGAGCTGCCCAAGACGATTTTTCGACATCGGCTTCTTTTGCGGCTAAATTAGCTTTGTTAGATTGTACTTGTGATAAAACTTGTAAGTAGCTTGCTTGGCTAGATTCAAATTCTTCTTTGGAAATGACGGCTTTTTTGAATAGGTGTTGACGGCGGTTAAAGTCAGATTGTCTTAAGGAAAATTCCGCATTCGTTTTGCTGGCTAAGTCTTTCGCTTCCTGTAGGCGTGCTTTAGCGGCTTGAAGGTCGGCACTTTCTGGTAGTGATTCTAATGTGAATAGCGATTGGTTTTTCTTAACCTGATCACCGGCTTGTGTGTGTAACGACTGCAAGATCCCGCTGAAGCTTGCGGAAACATAAGTATATTTGGCGTCTAAATAACCTGGTAGCGAGACTTTTTGTTCTCTATGGCAGCCAGTTAAAATGAGTGCGAGTGTTATCATGTAAAAGCTATAGCGGTAAGCGTTCATCCTTGCTTCCTTTAGTAACGGCTAATCCTTAAGCCTTGCCCTTTGACAGCGATAATTTTTTTAACATGCTTTTAAATAAAAACTTAATACCGTGTTGAGGCTTCATTGTTTCATCTTGAAAGGTAATTAATCCCTTTGCCTTCATCATTAAAGCCGTTTCGTACAGTTCTTTCATCGTTAGTTTGGGAATAGTTTCTTTATATCTATTCAGCAACTCTCCTAAGGTATAGTTTTCATTTATATTACCCCAGATGATATTTTCAATGCGTGATACGGCAATACCATTTAAAACATTACCATTTTCAATGCTATCATCCATAGCATTATTTTTAATAGGTCTGATTTGTTGAATGCGATGTTCATCAATATGTTCGTGCAAGGTATCATCTTTGTTAAGAAAGTGTAGCTGGCTTTTATCGATGATAAAGAGTTCGCTGTCTTCAAGTGCGACAGCCGTTGCATTTCGATGACCCTTTTCTAATAAAGAGGCTTCGCCAAATAAATTTGAAGCGCTTAGCGTAATTAGTGTTTTGTTTTGACCATTTTGGATTGCATTGATGGCTACTTGGCCAGAAAGTATAAAGTAGCAAGCATCAGCATCGTCACCTTCATGGAACAAAATGTCATCTTTCTTGATTTGTATTTTTTTAATGTCATGTGCTAATTGCTGCACTTCATCTTTTTTTAAATGCTCAAAAATATGAGAGCCTTGGATGAATTGCATTAATAAGATTTTTTCGGTCATATTTTTCAGGGCAGGATAGGCAACGGCGGGTTTTTGTAAGAAGGTATAAAATTCATTGATGCCTAAGGTGAGTAGTGTCATTGGGGTCGCGGCGGTTACTTGTGCCGTGCGAGTGCCTGCTTGTGAATACATGCCTTTTTCTGAAAGACCAATAGCGTCGCCTTTTTTTAATTTGGCAACAGGGATGATTTGTACGCCTTCAACAGTTGAGATAGTCCGTTCTACGTTGGCAGAGCCATTTGCAATGAGGAAAACGCTATCGACCATCGTGTCTTGCTTGGTAATGGTATCGCCAAGTTCAGCAGATACTTCGTTAAACGACGCGGCTAGTGTTTTCACTTCTTGAGGCTGTAACAGGCAAAAGAGTGGGTAGCTGGTGATTAATGATTCTCGTTCTTCTAATGATAGGGTTTGCTCGCATTTATTCATGAATTTTACCCGCTGCCGAGATATTTTGAATAAAAAATGAACTACCACAGAGTATAGTGTCTAAAAAATGTACTGTCAAATGAGTATAGCTATAACTATTTAATAGTATGAAGGATTTTGATTTATTGTTTTGTGGTAGTAGCGCAAAACTACGTAATCATTAGATGATGATCCACCAATAGAACCAAAAACAAACCAGTTAAATAAACCAGGGAATAATGAAAGGTTCGGAGCGACAGGCCATTATCAACGGCTGCAAATTGTAATTTCAGCGCATACCAAATTAGCCCCACATTTAAAATCAGTGCGCCTATTAAGTAAAATTCGCCACTCATCCCAATCGCATACGGCAGCAGGCTGCAAGCAGCCGTTAGGAAGCTATAAAAAACAATATTTAATTTTGTAAAGGGAATGCCGTGTGTAATCGGCAGCATAGGATAGCTAGATTTTTTATAGTCATTGTAACGATGTATGCAAAGCGCCCAAAAGTGTGCAGGGGTCCAAGCAAAAATAATTAAAACTAGCAGCCAACCTTGGGGGTCAAGCTGATCAGTAACCGCTGTCCAGCCCAATAAAGGCGGCATCGCGCCAGATAAACCACCAATCACAATATTTTGCGAGGTCGCTCGTTTCAGATAGATGGAATAAATAGCTGAGTAGCCAACGGCGGTTAATAATGTCAGCACGGCTGTTAATGTATTCACACCCAAGTAAAGAATTAAAAAGCCAGCCACACCAATGATGGTAGCAAAGATGCTAGCTTGGCGAAGGGATACTTTGCCGGTGGGTAGCGGGCGGTTTTTCGTGCGGGCCATTAAAGCATCCATACGATGATCAATAATATGATTGAGCGCCGCAGCAGATCCCGACATTAATGCAATGCCGAGTGTCGCATTCACCCAAAGCCACCAAGGAATGGTATCTTGTGCACCTAAGTACATTCCTGCCCATGCAGTAAGCAACATTAATAAGACCACGCGCGCTTTACAAAGCGCTAGATAGTCAAGCAATCCAGGCGTCATGACGATTATCTCTCGTTTCAAGTGATGCTTTCACCAAAGCCGTGATCATGGTGAGTAGCAGAAAAATCGCGACTATATGATGCAAGAGCGCGAGCCAGACTGGACGTAGCCAAATAACATTTAAGATACCTAAGGTTAATTGCAAACCTAATAAAGCTAGCAGCAAATAAGCTAAAGTACGAAAAGAAGAGTTGCGTAATAAACACAGACTCATGATGCTTAAATAAGTTGCAGTGATCAATGCACCAAAGCGATGCAGCATATGAATCGTGATTAAATTAGTATTGACGTGTTGCCATTGCATGTTCGGAAGCAGTTGACCATTGCAAAAGGGAAAGTCGATGCAGGCAAGTCCGGCATAATGTGTACTCGTCCATCCGCCTAGGCAAATTTGGGCCGCTAATAGAAAGAAGCCTATGATTAACCAGGGACGAACATTGCTATCGGATTTCTTAATGAAAAAATCATCTTTTACCTGTAGATCTAAATAAAGCCACCACAGCATACCAAGTATCGATAAGCCAGTGATCAAATGGCTAGAAACAATGATAGGTTTGAGATTTTGAGTCACCGTTAACATGCCCAGTGTGACTTGTGCTGCCAGTAAGGCTAGCAAGATCAGCGCCATTGCACGGGCTTTAAGATCTTTTGATTTGCGCGTGAATAAAATCGAGAGCGATAGCGCTAATATCAAAATGCCTTCTATGCCTGCAACATATCGATGCACCATTTCGGTCCATGCTTTGGTGATATTAATAGAGATGGCAGGGAAGTTTTGCGCAGCATGTTGTAATTGTTCTATTGTATACGGCACGGTGAGATAGCCAAAGCAGTTTGGCCAATCGGGGCAGGAGAGTCCGGCATCGGTTAAGCGCGTATAGGCACCTAATAAAATAACAAAAAATGCCAAGCTTAAGGCAGTCAGCGCTAATTTAGAGCTGCTGCGATACTTGGTAGAAATGAACCAATGACGAGTCAAAACATTACCCTCTTTTGTGTTTCTGAGTGCTGCAATTTAGTACAGCGAATAATACCAATAAGGTTAGTGCTAAAGCAAACCATTGCACGGCATATCCTAAGTGTTTTTCCGGCGACATGATGACTATTTGCCATTCTAGTGGGTAGGCATATGGACTATCAGATGCTAGATTGAAGACAAAAGGACGAAATTTTTGATTAACTAGTTGATTTACTTCATTTATATTTATATATTCCACCCGTAATGGGAAGCGTTTGGTGGGTGCGTCTAACATCTTACCAAGTGCAAAATAAGCAGGCGGCTTATTGATGAGGCCGGTGATATTGACCATGCCTAAAATATCATCGATGAATGGTAATTGTGTTCGGCGATTGGCGACCGGCAAAAATCCTCTATCTACTAAAATCGGTTGATTTGAATGCTGTGGGTAGAAGGGCGTATAAACTTCGTAACCTACTTGTCGGTTGAAGGTTTTATTATCTAATAAAATCGTATGAGCGTTATCAAAATGGCCTGTTACAGATAATCGGTAAAAGCGTTGATCTTTTTTAGGATCAAGGTCTTTGATGTTAAGAGGTGCTTGTGCAGTTCTTGCAGCAAATGTTTGTAAGAGGATTTTTTTTTGGCTAGCGCGCGAAAGTTGCCAGCTGCCTAAACTAATCAATAAAATGAATAGACATAAGGCTAACATAGCCAATGTGTAATTCTTAATGCGGAAATTGAATGGCATTTTTAGTGCAAACCTTTAGACTTGTGAATATACTAATCACAGTACCAGCAATATACTAGCAGCTCTAGCAGAAAGGATTGTAAGCCCTGATGGCCCTCGTATTCAAAGTAATAATAGTGTTATTTTTCATCTCGATTCTTTTCTGTTTAGGTACCGCGTTATATTACTTAGTAACAGAAAAAGGTGATTCAACTCGAATTGTGAAAGCGTTGTCTTGGCGCATTGGCTTATCAATCTTATTATTTATTTTATTATTTGTTGGTTTTGCATTTAGATGGATTACTCCGCATGGGGTAGGAGGTTAGTGATGGGGTTTCGTAATTTTGGTTCTTTACTAATTGTTTTTTTGATCTTGATGATGATCTTTGGTACGGCACGATTGCGAGAAATTGGTAACGATTTAGCAGGTGCTATTCGTAGTTTTCGTAAAGCGATGCAAGAAGATCCAGAAACACTGAAAGAAAAAAAAGAATGAATATCAGCTTGAGTGAAATCATGCTGGTTTTATTAATAGCCTTACTCGTGATTAAGCCCGAGCAAATGCCTGAAGTTGCGCAGATGCTGGGTCGTTTAATTCGTTCCCTTCGTGGTGTTTTTGCAAAAGTAAAAACAGAAGTGAATGGTTTTATTGCGTCGACGGAAAAGCCAGATGAGCACCAGCAGTAAGGAAGAGGCGTTACATTTTTTAATAGAAGTACGTTCGCGTTTAATTCGTTCGTTGATTGTCACCCTGAGTATCTTCATTGCATTGTTGTACTTTGCTAATCATTTATATACGTGGCTTGCTTTACCCCTACTAAAATTTCTCCCATCCGGCCATTTAATTGCTACGCAAATCGTTTCACCTTTTTTTGTACCATTTAAATTGGCGTTTATGGCTTCCTTGTTGCTTTCTATTCCATTCATTCTGTATCAGATATGGGGTTTTATTGCGCCGGCTTTGTATGAATATGAAAGACGCTGGATTTGGCCGTTTATTTTATTGAGTACGTCATTGTTTTATAGCGGCATGGCTTTTGCATATTTTGTCATTTTCCCAATGTTATTTCAGTTTTTAGCGCATGTGGCACCTCAGGGGGTGGAATTGAGCCCTGACATTGGGGAGTATTTAGATTTCACGATTAAATTGTTGCTCATATTTGGGGTGTTGTTTGAAATACCCATTGTAATGTCTTTGCTGGTTCGATTGAATGTGGTTAGTCGTTCTACTTTTATTAAAAAACGGGCGTATGCGATTGTGGGGGCATTTGTTGTTGGGATGTTGCTTGCGCCGCCGGATGTTTTATCTCAAACAGTGTTGGCGGTTCCGGTTTGGGTGTTGTATGAGGTTGGGATTTTGTTAGCTCGGTTTGTTCGGGTTCGATAGTTTTGTTCTTTGAGTGTTCCCCGCAAGCGACTGTTGGGCGGGGAGATTGTTTTTTCGCTCCAAGCGCGACATCCCTGTCGCTTACATTGCCATCCTGGCAATGAAGTCGCTTCAAAACAACCTCCACCGCCCAACAGCCGCTTGCTCCGTTCAGTTAAGATCTTTGTGTAGCCTGGATGTAGCGAAGCGGAATCCGGGTTTGTTGATTACGCAAATATACCTGGATGCCACTTCGCTACATCCAGGCTGCGCATGGGACGACAGACCTATGATCAATAAAATACTGGCTATCACATAATTGTATGTTTAAACTGGAAAAGCTTGAATTCATTCACTTAATTCAACCAAGCCAAAAAGGACATAGTGTGAAGGATGCGATAGACGAAAAGCGACGCTGTTTTTTACGTCGAGCAACAACTGCTGTTGGCGGTATTGGATTAGCCGCAGCGTCAGTTCCATTTTTTTCTTATTGGATGCCAGACGCTGCAACTGAAGCGGCTTCCGCTCCTATTAAGATTGATATCAGTCAATTAAAACCCCGCGAACAATTAACCGTGCCTTGGCGTGGTATGCCTATTTGGGTGATTAGTCGAGATGTTGAGATGTTAGGTTCATTGCCAAAGTCAGATGGCAAATTGCGCGATCCTTTATGCGAGCAAAATCAGCAGCCCGCATATTGTAAGAATACGCACCGCTCTATTAAGCCTGAAATCTTTGTCACTATCGGTATTTGTACGCATTTGGGTTGTGTGCCGACTTATAGACCAGATGTGGCTAGTGTATCGCCTGATTGGTTGGGTGGTTTTTATTGTCCTTGCCATGGCTCACTTTATGATTTGTCAGGCAGGGTTTATAAGGATGTACCTGCACCATTGAATTTGAAAATTCCTCGTCATATGTATGTGAGTGCGACTGAAATTATGATAGGTGAAGATAAAGATGGAATTGAAGGGGCGATTTCGATTAGTTGAGGTCTGTAATGGGTTGCTGTCATCTCGAGCCACCCACTG
>JBAQCP010000202.1:0-2396 GCA_049294295.1 Gammaproteobacteria bacterium
ACTGTCATTCCCGCGCAGGCGGGAATGACAGTGGTGTAGCAACTCCAACTAATCTGTCACCTAACGAAGCTTAGGACTTTTATTTTCAACCAATTCTTTTGCCGCATCATTCATTGTTTTCATATAAGTTTTTAAATCATTCGAACTTTTATCAAACCCTAGAGATAAATGATGCGCTAATGTTGAAAAGAAAACCTGAAGAACAGGAGAGGACGCTTGCATGCCGCGCTTCAACGCTATCCCTGTTGATTTATTACTACCAGATAGCAACGCATTTTTTAATTCGTTAATTTCTTTGGGGACCGCACTAGATTCAGTCACCTGACACCAATAGCTCTCATTAGCTAACAAACCACCCAACTCACTTACAAACTGAGCTCGCCCCCAATCAGGTTTTTTAGCAGACTTTGATGAAGAAAAAAATTGGTGACGATTATCCATGGCACACTCTCCTCGCTTATCTAGTTCCCCAAACGCACATCTCTTTTTTATATTTTATGCCATTAATTCAACTTATTGTGGATTTTTTGCCCACCCATGCCAATCTGATTGTTTAATATGGACTTTTTTGTTAGGATTTTCTTCCTAACTTTGGACTGAAAGGGCATTGGGATGTGGTTTTTGCTTAATTCTCTAATTTCCCCTAAAAAATTTATCCATCTAACGAATAAAGTCTTACCCTGGCTCACTGTTGCCTTTGTTTTATGCTTTAGTTATGGGCTAGTAGGCGGTCTCATTCTTGCACCCGCTGATTACCTGCAAGGGGACGCCTTTCGTATCATCTACGTTCATGTTCCTTGCGCTTTTTTAGCCTTATTTATTTATGCCACCATGGCCGTTGCGGCTCTTTTTGGCCTGGTCTGGCGCATCAAACTTGCTTTTATGCTCATTAAACATAGTGCACCAATAGGCGCGGGCTTTACCTTTCTTTCTTTATTAACGGGCAGCCTTTGGGGCAAGCCCATGTGGGGAACTTGGTGGATTTGGGATGCACGGCTGACGTCTCAACTCATTTTACTTTTCTTGTACCTAGGCGTTATTTTATTTCAATCCGCTCTTGCTCAAAAACATTCTGGGGAAAGAGCTGTTGCCTTATTAGTACTTGTCGGTTCAATTGATTTACCGATTATTCATTACTCTGTCTACTGGTGGAATACGCTGCATCAAGGCGCCACCTTAAAACTACTAGCACCATCCGCCATTGATAACACGATGCTATATCCACTGTTAGCCATGATCACTGCTTTTATGCTTTACTACAGCATCGTTATATTTTTACGCCTGAAACACGAATTAATTATAAAGGATAAAGCATGATACATGCGCTGCAGCAATTTCTTAATATGGGCGGCTATGCCTATTATGTGTGGGTATCCTACAGTAGTGTATTTTTGTTTTTAATTTGGACGGCATTCAAACCCATGACTCGTCGCTAAGGTGCTAGCATATGCCCAAGCTTTACACGATAGGACACTCAAACCGCACTCTCAGACAATTCCTAGAAATATTACAAACCTATCAAATCACGCACATCGTCGATGTACGTACTATCCCGAAATCTCGGCATTGCCCGTGGTTTAGTGAAACCGCATTAAAAAAAGCACTTCTTAAAGAAAACATTGCTTACACCCATTTATCAACATTGGGTGGTTTACGTCGAACGAGTAAACACTCTATCAATCTGGGATGGCACAATGCCAGTTTTCGGGGGTTTGCAGATTACATGCAAACACCTGAATTTTTTGAAGGCTTGAAAGTACTAAATGGCTTAATTAAGACAAACAAAAGAGTTGCTATTATGTGTGCAGAAGCAGTTCCATGGCGATGTCATCGATCGCTTATTGCAGACGCAGAAATCCTTCGTCATTTTTCAGTTTGGGAAATTATTAGTAAAACGTCTGTTCGCCTACACAAGCTAACCAATTTTGCAGTCATCAATAGGAAGAAAAGACCTATTCAACTTTATTATCCTTGATGATTAGCGCTTAGACATTTTGCTATTGCGCCTATCTTTAAAGAATCAGCAATCATGGCTGCTTTTTCTGTGATCAATTGCGCAGCCGGTGCAGGCAAATGTTTAAATGCTTCTTCTTGGAAAAGCATTAACCAGCGAGTGAAATGCGCTTCTGTTAAATTTATTTTCTCGCCCAGCAAGACGTGTTTTCGGTAGGCATTACTATGATACTCATTTGTTTTAAGCATAATGCTATTCCAGAACTGGCAGATTAACGGTATATGATGATCCCAATCTACTTTTGCAACATCATTAAAGATAGGACCCAATAGTTCATCCTGTTGAACTTTTGCATAAAAATGAAAGACTAATTGTTTGATATGTTCTTTAGTAAGCTCAATCATAAATATCCTTCCTCACTCGGCACGAATATAGCCACAGC
>JBAQCP010000203.1:0-10046 GCA_049294295.1 Gammaproteobacteria bacterium
CCGGATTCCGCTACGCTCCATCCAGGCTACACCGCTACTTTTTTACCCCTCCACCCTTGAAGCAAACTTAATCGCCCCTATATATGAAGCACCGGCTGCTACACATGGCCTAACATAAAGATTTTATTTAAAAACTGAGTAAGGAGAGAAAGTCATGGCAAATACTCCGAAGATCCGTCCATTATCTGACCGGATTGTTGTTGAACCACAAGAAACTGAATCTAAAACTGCTGGCGGCATTTTCATTCCAGATACCGCTGACAAAGACAAACCAATGCGCGGCACCGTATTAGCTATCGGTACCGGCAAAATTGTTGACGGTAAAGTTCAACCGTTACAAGTTAAAGTGGGCGACAAAGTATTGTTTGGTAAATACGCTGGCACCACCCTTAAATTAGAAGACAAAGAAATTCTCGTGATGCGTGAAGAAGATGTCATGGGCGTTCTAGAATAAATCAAATTGTTGACTGAAAGGATATAAAACATGAATGCAAAAGAATTACGCTTTGGTGAAGATGCTCGCCAACAAATGTTAGCTGGTGTTAGAGAATTAGCTGACGCAGTACAAATCACGATGGGTCCATGCGGCCGTAACGTGGTGATTGATAAATCCTTTGGCGCACCATTAGTGACCAAAGACGGTGTAACCGTTGCAAAAGAAATCGTGTTCAAAGACAAGTTCAAGAACATGGGCGCGCAAATGGTGAAAGAAGTTGCTTCCCACACCTCTGATGAAGCAGGCGATGGCACCACCACTGCAACCGTATTAGCTAGACAAATTTTTGTTGAAGGCTTAAAAGCAGTTGTTGCTGGCTACAATCCTATGGATTTAAAGCGCGGTATTGATATTGCTGTTGCATCTGCAACTGAAACCTTGAAAAAATTATCTGTGCCTTGCAAAGATGACAAAGCAATCGCACAAGTAGGCACCATCTCTGCTAACTCTGACAGCGCAATCGGCCGCATTATTGCTGATGCAATGGGCAAAGTGGGTAAAGAAGGCGTGATCACTGTTGAAGAAGGCTCTGGTTTAGATAATGAATTAGACGTTGTTGAAGGTATGCAATTTGATCGTGGCTACTTATCCCCATACTTCATCACCAACCAACAAAACATGACAGCTGATTTAGAAAATCCCTACATCTTAATCACTGACAAGAAAATATCTTCCATCCGTGACTTACTACCAGTACTTGAAGCGGTTGCAAAATCTGGCCGTCCTTTATTAGTATTAGCTGAAGATATTGAAGGCGAAGCGTTAGCGACCTTAGTCGTTAACCATATGCGCGGTATCGTTCGCGTTTGTGCAGTAAAAGCACCAGGCTTTGGCGATCGTCGTAAAGAAATGTTACAAGACATCGCTGTATTAACTCGTGGTCAAGTGATCTCTGAAGAAGTGGGTCGTAAATTAGATACCACTACGTTAGAAGATTTAGGTACTGCTAAGCGTATTCATGTTAGCAAAGATAACACCACCATTATTGATGGTGCGGGTGATGCGAAAGAAATCGAAGATCGCATTAAGCAATTAGTTGCTCGCATGCAAGACACCACCTCCGACTACGATCGTGAAAAACTACAAGAACGCATGGCTAAATTGTCCGGCGGTGTTGCAGTGATCAAAGTAGGTGCGGCGTCTGAAATCGAAATGAAAGAAAAGAAAGCGCGCGTTGAAGATGCTTTACATGCAACCCGTGCAGCGGTTGAAGAAGGCGTAGTTCCTGGCGGCGGCGTGGCATTAGTGCGCGTGTTACAAGGCTTAAAAGATGTTAAAGGTCTAAACGAAGCACAAACCGTTGGCGTGCAATTAATCGCTCGCGCGATTGAAGCACCACTTCGTCAAATCGTTAGCAACGCAGGTTATGAGGCATCCGTTGTATTGAATAAAGTCCTAGAAGGTAAAAATAACTACGGCTTTAACGCAGCAACCGGTGAATACGGCGACATGTTAGAAATGGGCATCTTGGATCCAACCAAGGTAACACGTACTGCGTTACAACAAGCAGCGTCCGTTTCCGGCATGATGATTACCACCGAATGCATGATCACCGAACTTCCTAAAGATGACGCACCTATGGGTGGCGACATGGGCGGTATGGGTGGCATGGGCGGTATGATGTAAGCTTAATGTTCAAGAAAAACCCCGCTACGGCGGGGTTTTTTTTCACTTACTGATGATCTCCAGGCCTTCGATTTGGATCAGCAACCACACTCGGCTCTATAAGCGGCCCAATCACCTTAGAAATATGCACATTTTCCAGAATTTTGCTGACACTAGGGATTTTCTTTAATTGCTCGATATCTTTTTGCTCTACCTTTCCCCCAATACAAATAGAGTGTATTAACTTTTTCACCAGATCTTTATCTAAACTCGACAACGGTTGCGAAAAGAAACCACCAATATCGTATGATGATACAGCTGAACTTAATGCTTCAACCGCAAAAACTAACGCCGGCTGTTGCAGCAACCGATTAAATGAATCAACTGTCAACAATGATCGATTAATGCCAACGAGTTTATCCAACAAAATGATAACTCTTGTAAAATCAAATTTATTTTGTTCGCCATAAGTACGTAATTGTTCGAAATTCTCACGCGGCAATAGGTACTTATTTTCAATTAATAACGAAAAAAGAATCAGGAAAGATGCGCTACACAACATATCTCGATTTTTGATCAGCCAAGCTTGGATGTTAGCACCATTGTCTGCCAGTTCCTCTTGGCGATAACCGTACAACAAATTACACATGCCTATCATGGTAGGTTTAACTTTTTTGCCTAAAGGACCTAGGAAATCTTTATCAACCCCATTATATTTTTTGATTGTCGACAGACTATCAGCACAACGATAAAACACATTATGTCCGCTATAACGTGGATGATTGACAGAAGCTGTATCATAGATACTGTTTATCAATTCTTTTGCAACAACATCATCAATAGCCTTGTTAACATTATTTGCATAATTGAATATAGCTTCTTTCTTTTTACCCACCTCATATAGCGATATTAGCCAAGGTGAAACATAAGGAAATACTAAAGAAGCATTCAATAAAAGCCAATCAAGAATAGCTGGGTCGCCTTGCAACACACTAGGATTTTGCTTATGTATATTAATCAAGATTTCATCTGTAGAAAATTTATCTGCATGCTTAGTGAGAAGCATTATTAATTCTTTCGTCAATAGCTGATTCTCTATTAAAAAATTAATAGCATCAATCACACCTGCTCTATTCTCACCCCATTGACAAACCAGGTCTAAAAAAACTGGATTGCCACGCTCTATCAACGGATGTTTTTTTAGCCTACTTAAAAACGACTGGAATAGCTCTTCCATTAATACAGATACATCAATATGGTATTGAGTATTTAACGCTTCTTTTTGACTTAACACGTTAGCCAGCGCCATCAAAATAGGCAAAAAATTACTATCTTTATTGCCAACGCTCTCTATATAACTAACCAATCTAGTAGGCATACTCAAATCCTGGCTGCGCAACAACTCCAACTCATTAGCAGACAAAAACTCACCTTTAGTATCAGACTCAGCTGCAAAATCATTTAAACCATCAATAGCCTTCAGAATATCTGCTTTTTTTAGAGAATAAGCCATGCCTGATGCCGCCCCATCATTCAACATTACTTTCATTTCTGGCAGAAGTACCTCTAAAATAAAATGGAGATCATCTTTAAACAAAAAGGAGAGTGCCATATAGTGATAATAAATATCATGGATAGGAACACTAAAGCGGGTAGATGGTAAATCATGCGCCATTTTCAGACTGGTTTTCACATCATTGGAAACTAAGCTAATGGGTCGTTTATTATTTCGATGAAAATCATTATAGAGCGTCTCTGTACCAACTGTTCCAAAAATTGGCTCCATTTCAATTTCGCTGCCTGGACAACATTCACGTGCAATCCATTTAGTCAATTCAACCGGGGGAATAACCAAGCATTCATTAGATTGATAAACAATTCTATTTATCGGAGTTGCCATATTTGACACAAAACCACCGGGCCTTTCTATTGTTCGCAATAAAGTATCCGCGTCTGATACTTCTATTAGAAAAAACATCTTATTGATGCCAGACAACCCAGCGATTGCTTGGTGAATCTTTTCTTCCGAAAGATTAGGATAATCTATTATTAGCTGGTTCACATATAATGCTATGGCTGCATTAGCATTAGATTCACCAGCCATCAACACTTTCATTTCAACAGCATAATCTTCTAATCTCATTAAATACAAATAACCTTGCAAGAAACAATCTTGATTGACAGAAAAAATCGCTTCTCCTGCACTCTCTCTGGCTTTCATAGCCGCCAAGAAGCCTGGTAAATCGGCATCCACTGACGGATAGGTTAATTGTTTATTTAAATATAGATGGGAAAGGTAGAGGTAGGCTAAATAAAAGTCACATTCTTTGTGCTTAAAAATAGGATGGTCAATTACCCCGTTATTTAAAGCATTCATAAGCGCCATTAAATTGTCTTGATATTCATGCACATCAAACTGATTAATATTTTTGACAAGCTGACTTTTTTTCACATATCTAACCAGCATGAAAACCCCGCCATTATTTTATTATTTATTATCTTATAATAACATGACACTAATTATTCAAAATTAATTATTTTCTAGCTGTATAACAGTCACTTAGCTGAAAAAAATACCAGAACGCCTTATTATCTAATTTTAGACATATAATATAGAATACTAAAAAAATAAAGCAGGCGACCCATGAGAGGAATAGAACTAGAAATAGAGTTGAACTTTCTTGCCATCCTTGCAACTGAACTTGAGCTAATAGATAGTCCCGCCTTAGAAAAAAGCCTGTTAAAAAAAATTAGCGGCATAACCAATACTACCCCCGGTTTAAATACATTAGATCTTACGTTCTTATTAACACCGATCTACAAAGCACATCAAAAAATTGAAGTGGACTATTTACCTCGACCCGATATCACGTCAGCGCAATTAGACAATATCGCTATCAAAGCATTAAAACGTCTTCAATTAATGAGTAAACGAAAAAAAACACCAGCTGTTTTATTAGGTCGTATTAAAGCTGCAACAGATAAAATTACCAGTGAAGCTAGCTCGCTTCGCTTTGCAAGTATCTTAGAGCCGCTGATCATTCGCAAAAATGCAGAAGAAACAGCAAAGGGATTAAGCTTAATTGCGGCCAATCTCATTATTAACTTAGCTCAAGATGACAATGCTGAAGATATAAAAAACACGACCTATTTAGCGGCAGTCTCTTTTGCAGATGCGCTCTACTTCATGGTAGCTAATGATTTAACGTCGGCAGAAAAACCGAAGGTTATGCTCGCTTTTTGGATCAGCGTACTAGAGCGAGCACATAAATTAGCAGATACACACTCTATTCTTGCTATTCTTCCAGCCTTGATTGAATTCAATCAACCAGTAGAATCTACGTTTGTCATAGCTAAGATTGACAAAAAACTAAACTCGGCCTATCAAAACATGCGGATGCTGTATGATTCAATATCTGATGATGCAGCAAGCTCAAGCAAAAAATACAAACTTAGTGAAACAACCAGCCCACACTTAGGTTCCATTAAAGGCTGGATCATTGGTGAACAAGAAATCATTCGAGCTGAAGAAAAAAAGGACGCAGCGATTGGTTTAATTAAACAACGAGTAGCGGCTGTTAGCCTAAAGGCGGAAGAACATATCAAGAAGATTGAACACCCCTATGCAGATGTTATGGCAACAACGATTAAGAATTTGCTCATCGAACCAACTTGGTCTCCCGCAAAAAATATCTCAAACAGCGATAAGCCGCAAAAAACCGCGAGATCATTGGAAACCGCATCCAGCTCTTTATTTTTTCAAGAAACTAAAAAAACAAAATCCCACTTCAGGTCCATTAGCGAGCAAGCGGAACCACGCCCATCGTCCTCTAATCAAAAAAATTAACGGCTAACCCATTACTTTTTAATCAAAAAATCTCTTAATCTTGAATTAATATTCAAATGGTATAATTTTGTACACAAAATAAATCCATTGAGGACGCACCCGCATGGCTACCACTAGAAAAATTAATGCTGAAATGCAAGAAATAATATCCAGAAGCTTGAGCGACCCTTCCTCAGAAAGGCTAGCTGACTTATGCAAATTAATTGAGAAATGCGCTGACCGCAATCCATCCCCTTATTGCAGTAGAAAAAATGCATCAGATTTCTACAGCGCATACGCTTTGCCGATGGCAAGAGAATTAGCAAAGACATCCTCTTCTAATCAAGAATTAATAAATTTTTATCAAGTTATGCTGAATATCACGCTAAACAACGCCCTCACCTATCTTTTTATTACGGTTTACAAAGATGCAAAAGACGATAACTGCTTAACTCCAAATATTGAGGATTTAATTGTTAATTTTGTCACTAAGGCTTGCAAAAAAATAGAAAATGCTGCTGTTGAAACGCCTAAGAAAGCCAATAAAGTTTATCTTGAGCACTATCGAAAACTGATAGCCGAATTGGATGTACAATTTATCGATATAGAATGGTTTAATAAAGCATCCACATTATTACAATCTCAAAATACATGCCTAATTGTATTCATGGATAAACTCTCTGTTCATCAAAAACAGTCTTCGATCAAACCAGTGTTATGTGAAGACATCGCTTTGGATATCAAAAAAATATTACGCTTCGATGACTGCGATAAAAAAACCTTATGCCTTGATAAATGGTCAGCATACTGGAACGAAACGTGTGACCGCCAATACGGCTATTCCCATGGAAAAAAACGCTTATCTATCTTTGTCAGTATGACTAAGCAAGGACTCTTAGAAAAAATGGGGCTACAAGCAGGAAAGTCTGGTCAAATAGAATTACTATCCCCTGCAAACGACAATGAGCCACTAGCTTCTTCACCATTAATAAGCACACCGTAACTATTTACGGCCTCTGTGCTGTCATGCCCGCGCAGGCGCACCACTGTCCGTTAATCAAAATCCCTCGTCGTCCCGCGCGAAGGCGCGGGATCCAGAGCGCCGCAACATCGTAATGTTGTAAACAATATTTCAAAAAAGCTTTTTTGCTTAATCTCAAGCCATCTGATTAACTCACCCCTGTCCTGGATCCCGCGCCTTCGCGCGGGACGACGAGGGATTTTGATTAACGGACAGTAGTGCGCCTGCGCGGGTATGACAGCTTTTTATCAAATTAACTGGTGACATTAAAAAACCGTGGATGCCATGTCTTCAATGACTTTAATAAATGCATCGCCATAACGCTGCAATTTGCTTTCACCCACACCAGAAATTTCTGCAAACTCACTTATCGTCGATGGCTTTCTATCATGAATTTCAAGCAATGTTTTGTCATGAAAAATAATATATGGCGGCACATCTTGCTCGCGCGCTAACGCTAAACGCTTATCTTTCAACGCTTGCCACAAACCATCATTTGGCATTTGTCCGGATTTCGCTTCTCGCAGTTTGACGGCGCTTGATTTCTTTTTCGGTTTATCGGGATCTTTACGCAAAGCAATCGTCTGCTCTCCGCGCAATATAGGCACACTTTTTTCTGTTAGACGCAAAGTGCCATATCCACTCATATCAATCGTTAACAAATTAGCGGCAACTAATTGACGATAAATACTCTGCCATTGTTGCTGACTAAATGCCTGGCCTATACCAAAAGTAGACACTTTATTATGCTGAAAACGCATTACCTGCGGCGTTTCTTTTCCTAATAAAACATCAATTAAATATTTAACACCAAATCGTTGACCTGTTCGATATACGCAGGACATAGCCATTTGCGCAGCAATCTTTCCATCCCACGTTTCAACAGGCTCTAAACAGTTATCACATGCCTGACAATTGGCAGGATGGCTTTCAGCAAAATAATGTAATAATACGTGTCGTCGACATAAGGTCGTTTCACAAAAACCAAGCAAGGCATCTAACTTGCGCCGCTCTAATCGTTTATGCACCTCTTCTGCTTCTGACTTATCTAGCATTTGTCGTAATGTAATCACGTCACTTAAGCCATACGCAAGCCAAGCATCTGCTGCCAATCCATCACGACCCGCACGGCCTGTTTCTTGGTAGTAACCTTCCATGCTCTTAGGTAAATCTAAGTGCGCAACAAAACGAACATTGGGTTTATCTATCCCCATGCCGAATGCAACGGTTGCCACCATCACCACGCCTTCCTCTTGGATAAAGCGCTGCTGATTTTTTTGGCGAATGCGTGTACTTAAACCGGCATGATAGGGTAATGCATCCCAGCCTTTCTCACTCAACCACGTTGCTGTTTCTTCAACACGTTTACGAGACAAGCAATAAACAATACCCGCATCACCTTTATGCTCTGCTTCTAAAAACAAATTCAATTGTTCACGAGGATTATTTTTTTGCACAATTCGATAACGGATATTTGGCCTATCGAAACTGGAGATAAATTGTCGTGCTTGGGTTAAACCTAAATGCTCAATAATTTCTCTGCGAGTCGGTTCGTCAGCGGTTGCTGTCAATGCAATCCGTGGTACATCAGGGAATTTTTCATGCAGCATAGAAAGCTGCACATACTCGGGACGAAAATCATGCCCCCACTGCGATACGCAATGCGCCTCATCAATGGCAAATAAGGCGATATCAATATTATCTAATAGCTCTAAAAAACGTGGCGTAAATAATCGCTCGGGTGCAACATAGAGCAAATCTAACTCACCCTTTTCCACTTTGCGTTCAACGTCAGCCGCTTCGCGCGCGCCCAAACTTGAATTTAAAAAAGCAGCTTTCACCCCCACTTGCAATAAAGCATCCACCTGATCTTGCATCAAAGCAATCAAGGGAGAAACAACAATCCCAACGCCTGCTCTTGCAATCGCGGGAATTTGAAAACAAAGGGATTTACCACCACCGGTTGGCATTAATACCAACGCGTCCTGACCGCTGATGACGTGCTCTACAATATCCGCTTGATTACCACGAAAATTGCTATAGCCAAACAGGCTCTGCAATATATCTTGCGCTTTTGTCACAGGAATTCCTTGAGAGATTTACGTTAAACCAAACAAACTGCCAATTAAGTTAACTATGAAGAAAACAAACGGTGCCATGACTTTGGAAAGAGCACCTATAAACATGAGAACGAGTAAGATTAAAAAACCATAAGGTTCTATCTTATCGTATTGATAAGCCGCACGCGGAGGTAAAATGCTGCTTAATACTTTGCCACCATCTAATGGCGGTAAAGGAATTAAATTGAGCACGCCTAAAACGACATTAATCATAATGCCAGCGCCGCCCATATAGGTTAGTGGAATGCCGAACCAACCATTACCATAAATTTCAGCTAAGAGACCAAGCTTCGCAACTAAGCCCCAGAAGAAAGCCATGATTAAATTTGAAATAGGACCGGCTAAGGCAACTAATGCCATGTCTCTTCGTGGATTTCGTAAATTACGTGCATCAACAGGTACAGGCTTTGCCCAACCAAATACAAAATTGCTCACCATTAACATAAGGCCTGGAATAATAAGTGTACCGACAACATCAATATGCTTAATAGGATTGAGTGTTAAACGACCACTTAAGCGCGCGGTTTGATCACCAAACCAAGACGCAACATAGCCATGTGCCACCTCATGTAAAGTGATAGCAAAAATAAGGGGCAATGCCCAGATAGCGATTTTTTGTACGATAGTCATATCCATGGGGGTAAGTATCGCTGAGATGACGATGTATCTCAAGTTTTAAAGGTGAGAATGTAGCTTGAATCAGCTGTCATACCCGCGAAGATGGGTTGCTCCATCACCGTTATTGCGAGAGCGTGTAGCCTGGATGGAGTAACTGCCGTCATTGCGAGCCACCACTGTCATTCCCGCGAAAGCGGGAACCCATTTATAACGATACTTCTGCTGTATGTTTGAAATGGATTCTGTAAATTCACAAACGAAGTGCAACACCAGTTATACTCGGTGGCACTATGGGAAAAAAATATAATCAACTCACCTCAAACGAGAGGCATACAATTGCCTTTTTACAAAGAGAAGGCA
>JBAQCP010000204.1:0-4684 GCA_049294295.1 Gammaproteobacteria bacterium
CATTATCTTTGCCCATGGTGGTGTTCCTCTTTGGATTTTATCCATTAACCTTCGTAAGTTAATGAGGATACACCGCCTAATTAATTCGTCAATTTACCTCTGTACACAAGATTCGAGCATAGCTCTCGCAATGACGGTAGTTAGAGGTGGGTTAACCTTTGAGGTGGCGTTGTGGCGTAGCCCGCATGCAATGCGGGGCTTTTGCGTGTTATTAAATAAAAGACCCGTATTGCATGCGGGCTACACCTCTACGAAGCCTTTACATACCAAGCAGATGTTCTTTAATCATATTCGCCGCTGCCGTAAACTTGCTAAACATCGGCTTCTTCACTTCAGTATAAATTTCATAAACAGCCGCTTTTTGGGTGCGATCTAATATATATTCATCACTCGTCATAATGTCATCCACAAGTTTTAGACCTAACGCTTCTCGACCTAACCAATGTTCGCCAGTTGCTACTTTGTCGATATCTAATTGCGGACGATTTTCTTTTATTAAGTCTTTAAACTGCTGATGAATATTTTCAATTTCTTCCTGCAGCTTTTCACGTCCTTCCTCAGTATTTTGACCAAAGACAGTAATCGTACGTTTAAAATCCCCTGCAGTATGTTGCTCAAAATCGATATGCTTGTCTTTTAGTAGACGATGGAAGTTAGGTAGCTGCACAATCACACCGATAGAGCCAATAATAGCAAAAGGAGCCGCTAATATTTTATCTGCAATGCAAGCCATCATGTAGCCACCACTTGCCGCGACTTTATCCACGCAGATCGTTAATGGTATGCCGGCATTACGAAAACGCATCAATTGGGCTGCTGCCAAGCCGTAACCATGGACCACACCGCCTGGGCTTTCTAGTTTTAATAATACTTCATCACCTTTTTGGGTAATGTTAAGTAAAGCCGTAATTTCTTCACTGAGCATTGAAACAGCAGATGCTTTCATATCGCCTTGGAAATTCAAAACAAACATTTTTTTAACGGGTTTATTTGCTTTTGCTTTGCTTTTTTCTTCCGCTTTTTGCGTCTTTAAAAACTGCTTAAATTCTTTTTTAGTTAATGTTTCTTCTAAAAGCACTTCTTTGGTTTCTGCAAAGGTTTTATTCAGGTGCTTAATAATCAAACGGCCTTTTAATTTGTCTTTGCTTCTAGCTAATAAACCAAAAAACGCAACCAGAATGACGAGTACTAACGCAACAATGATAATAGACTTTGCTGTAAACAAGCCTAATTGTAGTAGAGTATCTAACATACATTATTTCCTATGCGGTTGGTTTTCTTTAATTAATAAGATTTTTTGTTGAATGATATTATCGGTGCCTGTTGGCAGATTCATCATGATAGAGTGCCATTTCCAGGATTTAGTTGCCTGTTCATTTGGAAAAACTAACGCAGGAGACGCGTCAATGGCCCCTGAATTTTTCTTAAATAGCCAGCTATAAGACCTCGGGGCGACGCCTAAAATACCAACCCATAACGGTTGTTTTTTTTCAATAATCTTACGGTTGGAATCCCACAGTCTTAATACCAATAAGCGTTTGCCATTCTTGGTATCAGTCATGCGCGTTAAGATCAAAATAGGGCGCTTATCTAAGTATTGAGGCGATATCAGTGGTAAATACTGTGCGCTACTAATATCAGCAATGCGATGCAAGGTGCTTATCCAATCGCGCGCAGGTGGCTTTTCCCAGCCTTCTTGTAGGAGTGTTGTTTTGATATCTTCAAAACTGCCTGCCCACGCAATGTTAATTTGTGAAGAAGGGAATCCAAATAAACTTGCTCGATAAGCAGGCAAGATATCATTTTTATCCCACCATGCACTTTCAGATACTTTGATAATAGGCGTATCAATTTGAGCATAATTTTTTTCCATGGTTGGGATAAGTCGATATTGGAAGAAAGTAATGCCTAATGCTAATACCAATACAGTAACCATGATAACACCCGCTGGATGAACCACTTTTTCTTCTCTGCGTTGATAAGCGATAATGACTAAGGTGAGTAAAGAAGTACTTAATAACCAGCTGCTAAGGACATCTGTAAACCAATGAGCGCCTAAATAAAGTCTAGAAATACCAACCATTAATGCGATTAATGCGGCTATAAGATAGATAGGCCAGCGATACTGCCGACTAAAAAAACGAGCAATTAAAAATGCTATCCCCATGTAAATAGTTGCTGATAGCACAGTGTGACCGCTAGGCATGGAAAATGTTTCTGGGCTTTTCGCAATGCCCCAAGGCCGCATAGATTGAATCAGGTGTTTTAAAATAAAAACACTGCTGCCTGCTAATACGCCTAGACCCAAAACATGCAGAGCCGTGCGCACATGTTTTTTCAAAACTAACCATAAGCAAATGGCTGCAACCACTAAGGCGATAATTTGTCTTTGGCCTAATATCGTAATAGTTAGCATGATGTTGTCTAAGCTATTTGATCGTATGCTGCGGAATAAATGAAATATGGCATCGTTAACGGCAATATTGCTTGCGCCTTTCCATTTTACATATAATGCCAGCCCAACAAATAATAAGCTGGTAAATAAAAACACCATGGCCAGGCTCAGCTGGCCGTGGGTTCTCTGCGGATCGTGATGTTTTAGCAGTGTCGTGGTTGGTGCAAACCAGCGAGAGGTTTTTAGCTTTTTCCACATTGTATTTTGTAGTTGATCGATTTGATTGCTGACGAGTTTAATTAATTTATAAAGAAACCACAGGCACAACAAAACAAATAAAGTAATTAATACGAATACCAAGATAACGTGGATAGCAATGTCTGGTGGTAATTCTAAAGAAGCGGCTCCCAATAGAATCCCTGGCAGCATATAAGCAGGCGCCCAGCCTATTGCAGAAAGAATATTAGCGACATAAAAACGTAGCGGTGTCATGCCTAGCATGCCAGCCACTAATGGAACTAATGCGCGTACCGGTCCAACAAAGCGCCCAATAAAAACACTCATGCTGCCGTATTTATGAAAGAATCGTTCGCCGCTTTTCAGGAGATTAGGGCGTGTTCGAAAAGGCCACGCATACACCAATTTATGCTTAAAAGCGTATCCTATCCAATAACTAATACCATCACCCACGATTGCCCCTAAGATAGCCCAAAAAATAGTAGGCCATAAAGGAATAACACCAGCGCCAGCCAAAGCACCAATAGCTGTCATCATGATGGTACCGGGAATGATCGTGCCCAAAATGGCAATAGACTCAATAGCTGAAATAATGAAGGTAAATAACCCAGATAATTGTGGGTGATCATTTAGCCATTGTAATAGAGGGCTTATTATTTCTGACATTCATTTCATCCTTGTTCTTGCTTACGTTTGAAGCGGTTTTTGCCGTGCATTACCATCGTCATTCCTGCCTTCGCGGGAATGACGATAGTGCGCCTCTCATTTCATAAAGCTACTTAACTTCTTCTCCAGACGCCTGTTTATCAGCATGGTAAGAAGATCTCACTAACGGACCACTCGCAATCTTTTTAAAGCCTAGCTCTTTTGCCACTTCAGCAAAGCGATTGAATTCATCAGGTGTAACATAACGGCTAACCGGCAAGTGGAACTTACTAGGTTGTAGATATTGGCCTAATGTCACCATTTCAACGTCATGATCACGCAGATCTTTTAGTGTTTGTTCAACTTCTTCGTTCGTTTCACCCAAGCCTAGCATAATGCCAGATTTAGTTGGAATCCCTGGGTATAATTTCTTAAATTCTTGCAATAAACGCAAGGAATGTGCGTAATCTGAGCCTGGACGAGCTTGCTTGTAAAGGCGGGGCACGGTTTCAATATTATGATTAAAGACGTCAGGCAAGGCGTGGCCGGTTTCAACGAGCGCAACATCCATACGGCCGCGATAATCAGGTACTAAGACTTCAATTTTGATTGTAGGGCTTTTTTCACGGATGGCTTTAATGCAAGCCGTAAAATGGCTGGCGCCTCCGTCTTTTAAGTCGTCTCTATCAACAGAGGTAATCACCACGTACTTTAAGCCCATTTTAGCAATGGTGCTGCCTAAGTGGATAGGTTCGTTAGGGTCTAATGGATCAGGCCGACCATGCGCCACATCACAAAAACTGCAGCGACGTGTACATTTATCACCCATAATCATGAAGGTTGCTGTCCCATGCGTAAAGCATTCTGGCAGGTTGGGGCAGGACGCTTCCTCGCAGACGGTGACTAAGTTATTCTCTCTTAATAGTTTTTTTAAGTCGCTGACAGCAGGAGAGGCTGGAATGCGAACGCGTATCCAATCGGGTTTACGCAGCGGATTCTCAGTTGGTTCAATTTTTACCGGAATGCGAGCAAGCTTCTCTGCACCGCGTTGTTTAGGATGACTGGTTGGCGCTGGCTTATTTTCCATCTTCTTTTCCACTCGTGATCACATAAATTGGCGGTAGTATACCTTAATTTGGCGGGGAAAAAATGGATTATGGTAGGGGAGGTGGGGCGTTTTCTCTCACCTTATTGAGGCGACAAGTAAATATGTAGCCCTCATGCTGTCATTCCCGCGAAAGCGGGAACCTATTTCCAACATATAGCAGAAGTATCGTTATAAATGGATTCTGTAAATTCACAAACGAAGTGCAACACCAGTTATACTCGGTGGCACTATGGGAAAAAAATATAATCAACTCACCTCAAACGAGAGGCATACAATTGCCTTTTTACAAAGAGAAGGCA
>JBAQCP010000205.1:0-8825 GCA_049294295.1 Gammaproteobacteria bacterium
CCACTGTCATTCCCGCGAAAGCGGGAATCCATTTCAAACATACAGCAAAAGTATCGTTATAAATGGGTTCCCTCTTTCGCGGGAATGACAGTAGTGGCTCGCAATGACAGTAGCTTAATTAATGCGAAACTCTAACTCCTTGATCTTTAAGGCTGAACAATCGGCTTACTATCCTCAACGATTACCTTTTTATCCTTCGCAGTCTTCTCATACGAAGTAGAAAAAAGTGCAGCAGAACTCGCAGTCACCTTTGCAGGTCTAGCAAGCTTAACAGCAGGTATAAGCGTTGATTTAACTATTTTCGCAGGCGCCTGCATCAGACTTTTTCTGACAAACGTATTTGTTAAAGAAGGCTCAACCTCTGCTTTGACAACAGCAGGCTCCACCTTCTTATCCGCAAATTTTTCTCTAAAGAAATTCATAATCCTTGGAACAACCCGATACTTCAAACCAAGACCCACAACGGTACTGGCCGTTAACAGTGATGCACCAACCACCCAAGTCACAGGTGTAGGTATACATAATAAAATAGCACCTACCACACCCAACAAACCAGTAGCTACCTTCCAGCGGTGTTCTTTTTCATAGGTCTTTAAGGCTTTAAGATCCACTCTCACTTGGCGCAATTGAATTCTTGATTCTCGCAGAACAATGCCTTTCAAATCTGGTTTGACGTTAGCCGCTAACATTGATTTTATCAGTGGATTTTTTTCTAACCGTTTAACATCTTTATGATCTTTTGCATCGTTAATTAATTTAATTGTCGATTGCAACTGATTAATATTGCCATTCTCAGTAAGTTTGACGCAGTATCTTTCTAGCTCACGCACAACCAGCTTTTTTTCACTATTAGTTAAGACTAATTCATGGTCTTTTTTTGCAACCAGATTAAATCTATCAATAGCATTATCTAGATCTTTACTATCTTTTGATATTTTACGACGCATCGCAATCCATGGAATAAAATGCTGGGTCGTATACACCAAACTAACTAGGGTTGAGGCAATAAAAGCGCCCGCAATAGGGGCAAATGCTGTGCCCAACAAAGCAGCGCCCACAATACCTAGCACAGCAATACCAACCACTACTTTTTTATCACTCTTTTTTTGAGCTATGGATTTAACAAGATTGAGCGTTAAATGAATCCCTGTTAGTGCAATTGATATGAGTGGGATTGAACTTAGTGTATTAATAAAAGCCTGACTGAATTTAATAATACCAATATAACCTGCAGCTGCGATTCTAACAAACAAATCTAAGCCAGAATTTATGAAAGAGAACCCGCTACTCGCATCTTCTGTTCTCTGCAAAAGATATGAGTAACGAATTTTACTTTTTCTCGCATCTATCATTTTATACAAATTTTTTGAGTTAGGATTGTTAGCATTTAGATACTCTAAAAAGCTAACTTCTCTCTTAATCAAATTTTTATAAATATACTGTTTGTCAATTAATAATGCTTGTCGATGCTCTTCAATTTCTGCGGTTCTTTTAATTTGTTCAGCTTTTTCTAATTTCTTAAGCTGATCAATTTCAAGCTTAGTTAATTCAATGTTAATTAAACGAACCAGCGCTTCATTTAAGTCGACAGCTACCTTTCCATCTAATTGATGTCTAATTTTATCAAATTCATCTAGTGCTAATAATTTTTCATAAAGCTTTTCTTGGCGCCATATTTTCTTGCGGTTATCTTGCCAATCCAAAAATGTCTCATATTTAGGATCAGCATATTCACGGGCCTCATCTACATTTCGATAAAATCGAAACCGATTGAGCCATCGTTCCCAACGGATACTTAAATTCTTAGATTGGTCTGAATTTTGCAAAAAGAATAGACTGCTAATATTATGGTAAGAGGCACCTGTGTAGGGCTCTTCTAGCATGACCTCGTTATAGCTTTTTTTATTATTATGCTTGCTCATTTCCCCTCCCCATCATACTAACTAATTATAGATGATGGTGGTGATAAGAATATGATAGTCCTAATTATTTTAAATAGAAACAACATTTATGGTAACTCACAACCCTCTTGCAACCAAATGATTGTAATAATTATTTTTTAACAGAATTTATCTCATTCCCGTAAAACCGTTTTAATGCCGTCAACATGCCGCCAGCCGGTGATTTTTTTGCAAATTTGGAGCCCAAATCATTAGTCCAATAACCCGTCTTCAAGTTCACCAAAATAGGCATTTGGGTCCGGCTATTTTGCGGATAAAGCGCCAAAATCCAGTCACCGTAAATATCGGCATATTGCTTACTATGGATGATCATCCGGGCCATTTTTTCTTTTACTGTTAAACGAGCATTAGTTGGATCCACCTCAAATAGTTCAATGCCCTCCAAAACAACTTTTCTCGTGTCTGGATAAACTGTCCGTATAGCGGCGGGTGAAAAATCACTTTCAAGAAAAATGTGGCGTTGAGTTTTTAGGTGATTTTTTCCGGTTGTAAGTGAGCCCGCCAATGAGACACCTGACACTTCGGTGCTAGGCAAATGCAACAGCTGCAAGATCGTTGGCTTAATATCCAACATAGAAACGGTACCCATCATTTTCTTATTAGCAAACTGCTTAGTAAGACCATATGCTTTAAAGGCGAGTAAGGTGTGATACTGAGACAAACCAAGCACATCAGTGCCATGTCCTGCCGATTGATTAACTGCTTCATCATCTAAAGATGGCGGATAAAAGTGCGGTGGTTTCTTATTCTTGCGCTCACTCACAAAAAAGTCTTGTTCTGTTACCCTATCTCCTGACAACTCCAAAGCTTCTCCATGGTCAGACAACAGAACAACAATAGCATTATCCAAAATATGGGCCTTTTGAAGCATCATAAACAGCTGCTTAATTTGTTCATCGACCGCTGAAATACTTTCTACATAACGCATACGAGGATCAAAATCGTTGCCCCGCAAGCTTCCCCAAAGATATGGATTATGCGGTAAACAAAAATGTACAGCCAAGAATAATGGTCGGTGTGCCTTTGAAACAGCGGGATGCAATAAATTCAAAAAACTAATTGGATTATAAGTAAAATAAACTGGTCGATTCCCAAAGCTATAAGGAAATAACCACTGACCTATTCTCGTATTCACCATTAAATTGGATAGAGGGAAGTCATTAAACGTACCCAAAAGAAAATCATTTAAGCCTATCGGCGGCGTTAATACCTCATCAAAACCAAAATTCTTATCGATATTACTAAAGCGGGTTTCGTCGGTTGCAAAAATGGTTTGGTAGCCGTGACGACGCAAAATAGCTGGTAAAGTATTTTTTAGAGGTAAATTATTTTGCTGCGCAAGATTAGATCTTACATTTATTTCCTTCGGATAACGCCCGGTAAGAATACCTGTCCACGATGGGAATGTTCGCGCTAATGGGGTCACAGCTTTACCGAAAATGGCTGCTTTATTTAGAAAGGCATTAAAAAATGGTGTCTGGGTTTTGCCCCCAAAAAAACCAATAAAATCCGGGCGTAATGAATCTATGCCTATTAATATAATGTTGGGTTTATCTAAAGTGATAGGCACTATGTTTTTTTCATGCTTTGACTTAAGGGCGGCACCGGATGCCAAAAAAACGCTTACAAAAACAACTACTATTAGACCTGCACCTTGTCGTCCCGTGCGAAGGCGCGGGATCCAGGAAAGCATACTAATAAGAGCCAAGACAGAAATAACAGCGCAGCCAGATAATAACAACCACAAGACAATACGGGTTAATTCAGGATTAATCAGCACCATCTGCGTTAATTCGGTCATCTTAGAATTTGGAAAATAATATTGATTAGCAGTCAGTATAGTGAGCACACCTACCAACCAAACACCCACTGCAAAGCGTAAACGTTGCTCCTCTGCTACGCGTAAAGTGTTGGCAGCTAGGGCTGCCAGTAACCAAATCAGACCGCAAAATGCGGCATGCAATAGCAACTGAGCAAAAGTAAAATGTAAAATACCAGGTAAAATGGCATAAGGAATATGTATTTTACCTGCTACAAAAGAAAAATCGGAAAGATAAGCCTGATTACATTGAATAAAAAAGCTGATTTCTAGGAAAACAAAAAATAGGGTCAGTATTGCAAGGTAAAAAAACATTCAACAGCCTTTCATTTTCTTATATATTTTTGATCCCGGGTTCGATCGGAACCCGGGTTATATTTTATTCCACCACTTGGAATGGTGATGCCGTTTTTGGAACATTCATTGCCAAATCACTTGTTAAAAAATCATCCACTGCTATCACTTTATTACGTGCGTCTTCAGCCTGCATAAAGGTATCAAACTCATCCATGCTAATAATTTTCTTATCAAGCGCTGCTTGCGCCTGCTGAACATGCGTGTATCCGGCGATCAAATGCTCTTTTCTAGCATCCTTAATTTTCTTTTCAACGTCTTCTGATGCAATCGATTTAATCAATGCATCTTGTACATCTGCCATGGCGTTACCTTCTGTATGAGCAACATAGGCGCCAAAAGACAAGCGTTGCCGTGTTTCGGTCGGAGACATTAACAACTGAGCAATTTTATGGTTTAACGCATCGCTAGGTTTTGAAAAGCGTTGTCCTAATGGAAAAATTAACACTTTCAAAAGGAAAGCTAATATTGGATTTGGGAAGTTTTTGATAATAGCATCAAAACGTTCCTGAATTTCATAAAAACTATTATCAAGGGCAAAGCGAACAATAGGCAAATCATCCACATTTTCACCTTGGTCTTGATAGTGCTTTAACACACTAGAAACTAAATAAAGTTCACTTAAGATATCACCCAAACGCGCTGAGATACTCTCTTTACGTTTTAAGTTTCCACCCAATGCCAACATAGACACATCAGCCGCTAACGCAAAGGAAGAAGCGAAACGAGTAGATTGCTGGAAATAACGCTTTAACTTGCCCTTAGGCGCTTTAACCATTCTAGCACTCGTTAAACTTAATACGAGACTACGCACCACATTACTCACACCAAATGCAACATGCTTCATAATGGCTTTATCAAAGGCTGCTAAAGAGGCTTTTGGATCTTTAAGATTAGCAGCTTCTAATTCTGCTAATACATAAGGATGGCAACGCATTGCGCCTTGTCCAAAAATAATTAAGTTTCGCGTTAAGATATTTGCACCTTCAACGGTAATAGCAATCGGTGCAGATTCATAACTAATACCTAAATAATTTTTAGGCCCTAAGCAAATCCCCTTACCACCGTGAATGTCCATCGCATCACAAACTACCTTACGGCCCATCTCTGTGACATGGTATTTCACAATCGCTGATGCGACTGATGGTTTTTCGCCAGAATCAACGCAGCTTGCAGCAAATGTTCGTGCAGCATCCATAACATAAGTATTAGCAGCAATTCGTGCTAACGGCTCTTCAATACCTTCAAAACGACCAATAGAGACGTTAAATTGCTTACGAATACGAGCATAAGCACCTGAGGCATAGCTCGCCACCTTTGCACCACCTAACGCACTTGCTGGTAAAGAAATAGAACGTCCTGCCGCTAAGCATTCCATCAACATACGCCAGCCATTACCTGCTTGCGCAACGCCGCCAATAATCCAATCTAATGGAATGAAAACATCTTTACCGTGGATAGGACCATTTTGGAATGGTGAACTTAACGGTGCATGACGACGACCAATTGAAACACCAGGTGTATGACGAGGAATTAAGGCACAGGTAATACCTATCTCTTCTTTATTACCCACTAAGTGTTCTGGATCATACATTTTAAAGGCTAAACCAATGACAGTAGCAACAGGCGCTAATGTTATATAACGCTTATCAAAATTGAGCTTAATACCTATTATCTTTTGGCCTTCGTACTCGCCCCAACAAACAACGCCATAGTCTGTCATGGAACCCGCATCTGAGCCTGCAACAGGAGATGTCAATGCAAAGCATGGGATCTCTTCACCTTTCGCCAAGCGCGGAAGATAATAATTTTTTTGCTCTTCTGTTCCATAATGTAATAGTAATTCTGCGGGCCCTAAAGAATTTGGTACTGCAATGGTAGAGGACGCAGTAATACTACGACCGCTTACTGTGGTTAATACTTGTGAATGTGCATAAGCTGAAAATTGCTTACCACCATATTGCTTAGGAATAATTAAACTAAAGAAGCCCTGCTCTTTTAAATAAGCCCAAACATCTGGCGGCAAATCAGCGCGATTGTGTGAAATGTCCCAGTCATGCAGCATACTGCAAAGTTTTTCCACGGGACCGTCTAAAAATGCTTGTTCTTCTTCGCTCAATTTAGCCGCAGGCATTTTTAATAATTTATTCCAGTTGGGGTCACCGCGAAATAAATCAGCTTCCCAAGTCACAGTGCCTGCAGAAATTGCATCACGTTCAGTTTTAGACATAGTAGGCATAACTTTGCGATACATAGTTAAAGCCGGCAAACTTAAAAAGCGGCGGCGCCATATAGAAACATTTAAAGGGATGAAAATAGCTAAGAAAATGATCCCACCGAGGACTACGCTAACGGTTGCACCATATAATGCAATTGCTGCTACTAATAAAGCAGCCAAGCTTATCGTCCAAATAAATCGCGAGGCACGTTGATACGACAAGGCACAACAAACAACAACAATACCAATAAACCAGCTTAATCCTATCATGTTCACTCCTTAATTCTTATTTGACATAATACCGTAAACTAAATACACCATCGCTAATATAAAATAAGCTAATGCTTGAAACGGAACAACGACATGACATGCATCAAGTATAGTTGAGATCACAATAACTGGCGTAATCGCCACCATCGCAATTTGAACAATTTGGCTGTACGCCAAAGAGACTCCGCCAATGGCACCAAACAATTTACCTAACACGCCATATATCAACGCTTGGATCACTCGATATAAATACGAACCTAATAAAAAGATAAAAAACATAGGGATCCATAAAAATCCTAAGAATTTCTTCACCTTCACATTAATGTCTTGAGGCTCTACAGTCCCTGTAAACGAAGCCGGAACGTTATACTCTCTTGTTTCATTTGTTTTTGGATGACTGATAAGCTTGGTGGCGGTGATCAGAAAATCTGTTTTAGCTTGTTCAAGCGTTGTGTACTGACCACTAGTATCAATAATAGCAATTGTTTGATGAGAATCTGGATCAGTAATGAGATAAGGACGTTTTTCAGATGTCGCAATACGCCCATCTTTAATATTCATCACGGGAATTTGGTTAATATAGCCGTCTGATTTTTCGGCATAAACGCGGGAAAATTGGATTTGGGTTTGGTAGGTAAAAGCAATCCAAGATAATGCCAATATAACGAATAGATATAGAAAAGACTTTCCGCCCCAATTATTCGCAATATCTTTATATAATTTGCGGGAATAAAAAGACATGAAAATGGCTTGAAATATGCCGTACTGACTCATCGCGTGACACTCCCTGTTAGTGGATGCCATTGAGGCTAAATCTCAATTGTGGCATGTATCCTAGGTTTAATAAATAGAAATACTTGATTCTCATTCAAAGCTTGGGTATGTTACACGATCTCACCTGAAACCCCCGCTTTATACATTTTTTAAACACCTACCTGCATCCCCTGCGCTTACTATTCCATTTTAATAATACTGAGAAGAATAAATCACATGAAAACCAATTTTATCACTAACACTATCTTTTTATTAGCTCTTTTATCAGGTTCAACATATGCCGCGACACCCGGCTTTTATTTAGGTGGTGGTGCAGGCTATAGCTATCTGCAGGAATTTTCTGATGCCACAAATGACGAAGCCAGCGGCGTTGGTGGAACACTATTTGCTGGCTTTAATTTCAATGAGTATGTCGGGATTGAAGCATCTTACAGAAAATATGCTGATGCTAATTATACATTCGACAATGACAGCAACATCAATTTTGACTATCAAATGCATTCATTTAACTTGGTAGCTAAAGGCTACTTACCTTTTGGGCAAAATAATCAATTTAACTTTTATGGGTTAGTTGGTGTCTCGAAAGTTTCTGGGGAAGCTGATATTAATTCCCTAACTACAAAAAATATTGGATCTAGCTCAAATGAAGCGATGTTACCAACGGTGGGTTTTGGTCTTAATTATGTTATTAATCCAAAAGTTACTGCTGGTATTGAATATGTTGTTACGCAATCTCAGGATGGGGATGATCAGCATATTGGTATTCCAGCTGCTGACCTTCTTAGCTTAACGCTTGCCTTTCATATTGGTTAAAAGTGGTATGATGGATAGTGGAAAACAATACAAATCAGGGAGATTCATGATGAATAAGATGATTATTGTGATTGCAGGATTTTTTCTACTATTCGCTCCGCTTCAAGCGTCATTAGCAAAAGCTGGCTGTTGTTCGGCTCATGGTGGTGTTGCTAGTTGCGATACCGTGACCGGCATACAAGTATGCAAGGATGGCTCTAAGGCATCTACTTCTTGCGTTTGCCACAAGGTGAAAGAAAATAAACAAGGCTGCTGTTCTGGTCATGGTGGTATTGCTAAGTGTGATGTTAAAACTGGTAAGCATGTTTGCAAGGATGGTACGCCGTCTTCTTGTGCTTGTCCTACTGGGGCACATTAAAGGTAGCCCGGATTTCGACATTGTGAAATCCAGAGCTTCTTCTTATTATTGCCGTCATTGCGAGGCTGCGTAGCGGCCGTGGCAATCTAGCTCTTGCTTAGCGCCTCTTGCTGAGATTCTCCGCAGCAGTTCAGCACATCCTAGGGTAGTCTTTTTTTTATTTATTTAACCGCCCTAGACGCTCATCCCTGATTAACTAGGGCTTAAGCGGACTTCCTGTCCGCTTATTAAATAAATAAAAAAAAGACTACCCTAGGA
>JBAQCP010000206.1:0-13543 GCA_049294295.1 Gammaproteobacteria bacterium
AGTTTGAAGCCTGTTTCTGATAACCGACTTCGATGGGCCTACCATCATCTTTTCATACAGCTTTACAACTCCATTCCGTTTCCGTACAAAATGGTTTGTGTGCCTGCGGCACACTGAATACTTGACCTCTTTTCTAGAGCCACTAGCATTAATAGCTACACTCTCTACCCCTATTACTTAGTAGGTGCAAAATCATTTTGCAAAAAAAATATAATGTTAAAGAAAGTAAACCTGTTATTTGTTTTTAAGCCATTCAGGTTTTTTTCCTTGTATTATTCCAAGTGTTTCTTGCTTGGCAATTGAGGTTAATTTATCAATGACATCCATCTCAAATTTATTATTTGCAATCATTATTTCACCGATTGATTCACCTAAAGACGCTAAAACAATTGCATTTTCTGCTGGGTTGCTTGCAAATAAAACGAGTTTGTCTAAGACATCCGGGGTTGGGTATTTTGCTAAGTAAATTGCAGCATCATCTCTCTCATCAATCCGAGCTGTTGTATCATAAAGAATGTCAAATAATTGTCTTGCTTCAATATTCATATCTATCTCCTGAAAGTAGACGTGTAGTTATTAGACAGGCTCTCTTCTAAAATCATTCCTAATGGATTTTCTAAAGGAATATGAGCACCTAATTCTCGACCACCTAACTGGCTGGTAAATGGATTAACATACAAGCCTTGGTCATTTAATCTAGAAGCAAATCTAGGTATTTGGCTTCCCACTTCTAAACCTACTCTTGTGCCAATTTCAGGTTTTATCTTTAACCGCCAGCTAAGTTTACCATTTTCCTGTACACCCCATACCTCTGGTCCGCCTTCTGGATTTGGTACTTTTACCCATCCTTTACTCTTGGCCCATCCACGAAGTATACGAATATTTTGCTGCGCTTCTTTAGATAGATCTTTAGCAGCTTGATGGAAACGATTAAGTTCAAATACTTCTTTTGCGGTTGTCTCTACTCCCCTCATCCCCTTTCCAAAAATTGACAACCTAGAAACAGCCGAAGCAAGAGCCGGAACAGCTTCTACAGCCACACGACTCACACCACCAGCTACAATGAGAACCGCATCAACACCAAGATGTCCTAGAGAAGTCATTTTAGCATCATGATCCCCATAGGCAACAGTACGAAGATCTACACGAGTATCTTTTATTGTGCTATATAGTGCACCGACAGGAGTCCCCTTAAATATATCTGCTCCCATCCCTAGCATCGCATCTTTCCTGTCGTGAATTTTAGCAAACCCCTCTGGCAACTGTGCTTGCCTCGCCTCTAAAATTGCCTTATTACTTAAATCTAACTTAGCATCTGTTACTAAAGATCCATGCGCAAGAAACTCTGCTTCAGCTAAATTAGGATCATTTAATGGCGTACGAGCCTGCGGTTTATGCTGCGCCATTTTCGCATGAATATCTCGTGTACTTGAGCGAGTAGAATGTGCACGCTGTGTTGACTTGGTTGCCGCTTTCTCATCACTACCCCCAAACCTAGGCGTCACATACTTATGCCCAATTTGCTGCCCTATATGACCACCCAACGCCTGAGCTGCCATCGCCTCTGCATTAATTGGCGTATGGTTTAATGCCATCCCTAATGTATTATCCGCTAACGTCTGAGCAGCTCTATGCGCTAAATCAATGGTATGTTGAGCGACACTGCCCTCAGTTGCCTGAGTCGCATTGCCCACTTTGTTAAATACACCTCCTATTCCTTTAGCCAACAACGCACCTGACACTTGCGTCAGCACATTTTTAAGGTCAAAGCGGGGGGTCACGCCTGTTGCCATGTTAAAGAGTTCAGCTTCAGCAGCGCGAAGGCTAACATTTCCGATAGCGGCCATCGTCTCTGCAAAACCAGATGCATTCTGCAAAGCAGCCATTGGGCCTGACATCATGCCTGCGCTGACACCCATCTGGATGGATTCGCTTAAAGAGAAATGATCTTGCATGCCAAACCCTACCAGCAATCCTTGAGCAGCTGCATCTAATAAGGCAGCGGATGCGGCGGTGAGAACACCAGCTGTTACGGCTAATGCCGTTGCTGTTGCCCCAGCCCCTAAAAGGTATCCTGCAGCCATTAACCCCATTTGTGGCGCCAATATCATAATCACCGCCACCGCAATTACTTTAACCAATGTATGCCACCAAGGATGTTTCTTATGATGCGGCGCCTCGGGCGGTATTTGTGTTAATGGGAAGAATGGCGCAATGTTGCCCGTCATTAAACCCATAAATCGGTCAAAGGACTGAAGCGGTGTATCGGCCTTAAATTCCGACGATGGCGTCGTCGGTTGCATAAACAATACTTGCAACGGTTTCAGCTGTTGCGTTAACAACGCATTATCACCCATCAATTTCGTGGCTTCTTTAGGTGACATACCCGTTGCAATCGACGCGATGGTTTCACCTGGTTGGGTAATGTGAACTCTAGTCGCCATCTCAGGAGGCGCAATCAAAGCTGACTGTGTCACTAAATCTGGGCCATTGCTGCTAGAAGAGGGGCGCACATCTTTAACGATGGAGCGAACGGGTGAATACATTGCCATCGCCGCAGATGGTTTTTTATAGCTGCTGGCTGGATAAGAAGACGTTGGATAAGCCTCCGCTGCACAGACTCCTCGCATGTCTTCTGTATTGATGATTTCATTATAGAGACCAACGTTACCCAAAGTGATTGATGTTAACGTATGCAAACTATCAATACGACGGGTGACTTTTCTACCCGGCATACCCCTTATCACAATAGGCTCTCCCAGATGATACACATTATGCCTACCTAGTAACGATTGATTGGGGGCAACATCATAGAATACTGGCCATTCATCTTCTGCTCCTGGACGATGCTCATCTCCTGCATTCCATTTGCAGTTGATCACGCCGTTGTGATAAAGCATAGCCGCTTGACCTGGACCGAATTTATCACGGTTACCAATTGCAAAGCCCGGAACCGTGCTTTCAAAGCCGTTATAATGTAAGTCATATTCATCGACTATCCAATCTGTTTTCGCCCATTGTCTACGCACAACGTGATACGGTTGATTGCTATTGGCAGGGATGGAATAAGTCACCTCGGATTCAGGGCCACCATTTGCGTAGGTAGCTGTATGAGAAACGTTGAAATTAGCGTCTAAATCGATATTTTCTTGATGCTTATAGCTTCCATATTCCTGAAGGCACATTAAGTGCATGGGATCATCTAATCTAAATTCTGTTACTTGACCATCAGAAGTCCTTATTTCAGTCACTCGGCTATCGACATCATGAATAATGCCAGCATCGATAATAGTGCCATTATTTCGCATGGTTTTTTCATTACGGCGTAAACCATATTGATAATAGAGCTCTGTCCCCTGGCCTGGGCCAATGGTGATTTCGCCATTATATAAAACACAATCAACGTGAGTGGCTCGATTAGCGGCATCAAACTTATTCCAGCCTTCTCGGATAATTGTAGAACAAGGTAAGGCAACATAATAGGCCGCTGGTGTGCAAATGCCTTTTTGGTGTCTTACGTTGTCTGCTGCATCAAACAATCGGTACAATTCAAAACGGCTATAATTTTGCGTCCCAGATAGAATAGTGTTGTAGGTTGCGTATTCTCTTTCAAGCTCATCACGAAGCGATTGAATCGTTTTTAAAGGCGTTCTATCGTGTGCCACATGATATTCAAATTCAGGCTGACCAAGGCTAGTATAATCAAATTTGACAGAACGATTATTATAAACATCTAACTTTTCAAATAATAAACCGAACTTTCTGGCATAGCGGATTTCATGCAAAGTATCTTTGATGATGCTCTTTCTTACGCTAGGAAGATAATAGGGATGGGAAGTAGACGTAATGCGTTCTTTATAAAAATTCAATGACAGCTCATCACCATGCAACCCAACCATGGAATATTCCTGAATTGGCTGCCTATTTAAGTCTAATTTAAAATAGTGCACTTCGCCGCATAATAAACGATGAGAGTTTACGTTACCAAAATAATCTCTGTTCCATTCTCTGAACGTACCATCCGGATTTGTTAAAACGCTTAATTGACCAGTAAGATTAAATTTCGCCTGGCTACATTGCCCCAGCGGCTCAATTAAATGGATAATGTTGCGATTAATATCAAAATTAAAGCAATACAAGCTATGATGTATGCTGTTAAGTTGATGGCAAATACTGTTGCGGTTATCTGCACCATCGTAAGTGAAAATTTGACGTAATCCGGATGGAAAGATTAATTCTGAAATTTTATGGCTTCGATTAAATAATCGCCTTGTTATATTACTAAGAGGATCTAATGTCGCATCATTTCGTTCAAATATATCAAATAGGTTGCGTTGATATCGAGTACCATCACCTAAGACATGCTCTATTTGATGACCCGCTTCATCTAATAAATAAAGTTCAGCGTTCCCATTGCCATCAATATGACCAATTAAAACACCTGATAAGTTGTAGCAGTTTTTAGTGGTAATTCTCTTCCTTACTTGCTCACCATTTTCGTTACCAACATTCGTCTCTGGTGTCGTCGTACTAATCACATGATTTTGATGGTTATATTCATTCTCGGTTGTTCGACCGTGAGCATTTGCCTCTTTAACAACATTGCCCCAGCGGTCAAGTACAAAATATTTGGTTGGGAAACCATTATCATTTTTATAATGCCAATAAGGTGCTTTGAAATGTGTCGCAAATCCACATAAGTCTCTATAGGTTTCACTTCGCTCGACAACTGAAGGGTCAAAACTTATTAATTTAACTGGATTGAGATTATCTGGATGAGAAATATCTATGCTAGGTGAGCTAAGTGACATAGAGTCACGTCCGCTTAAATCTCTTAACGTATAGACGGGCGCTCCATTTCCGGCATTTGATAGAAACACATTGCCGTTTTGATCTAGCTTACGATATAGTGGGAAGTCTATACCATTGACGCCCTCCCCTATGGTATCGCTGAATGCATTAAATTTTGCATGCGATTGGAACACGATTACTCCATCACGCAAGGAACGACTGGATGTTGTGCGATCCTCAGCATCATATTCGAATTGCTTCTCATCTATATGATGTTCAACGTTAGTTAAATCCTGCGTTTTTCCGTTGGGAATAAAGGTTGTGGTGGCATAAAACTCTCGTGCTCTTTTTTTAGACCTTGTATAGGTAGAGGCTTTTAGCTTTTTTTCTGCATTTTGATGAAGCTGCACAAGACCGCGCTTGTCATGTAATGAAAGTTCGGTTAAATCATCTGGATCAAAAGCTAAGCTTTCTGCGTCTGCTGGTACGTTTATATTGTGATTGGCGTGATGCTGGGTTTTTTTATTGATTTGGCTAAAAGCATTAACGCCATAGGTAACTAATGGGGTCAATAAGGTTCTATGTTCATCTTCACGGGTAAATGGTATGCCCATTTCCGCAATAATGTCACCACGGGCATTATGGAAAGACTTTGTTGTTTTCCCATTTTCATGCGTCGTTTCGGTTAATCGGCCTTCTGCATCATAAGCGAATCGTTTACCGCAAGCTTCCACTTTTACATCTTTAAATCCAGGAATGTAATGCTCAGAAAATGCGGGTTCTTGAACAGTAATATTTTCTTGTAATTCAGCTGTTTTATTGCCAACTAAATCATATTCGTCACGATAATATCGGTCTTTTTCATCTAATGTGACAAGTGCTTTTAAATCGATGAAACTAGCATGTTGGTCAGGCACGATAGCGATTGGTTGAGCATATTCTTGTCTGTCGGTTGGCTGTCCAAATGCATCGTAAGTATAAAGTGTTAAATATTTATTAGGATTTAATTCACCAATTTTTTGACCTGCAGCATCATACCAGTAATAGGTATCTGCCCATGTGTTAGGGCGAATTAAAGTGGCTTCATGCCATACTTTTTTATGGCGGTTATGTCTTTGGGTATGTTGTGGCTTGCCATAACCCATCTCACCATTAGAGTAAAAAAATACTTCGCATTTTTCAGTTAGCGTTAGTAAACCATCAGCATCATATTCACAACGTATGCTTCTATCATCTTTATGGGTCGTTAGAGCAGCTTCGAGCATCATACGTGAACAATTATTTTCGAGAAATGCATCCGTTACTTTAAATGGTGTGGCATAGCTATAAATTTCCGAGGGTTGTCCAAATGCATTATAAGTGTATCTTGTCACCGCCCCTTCCGGGCTAATTTTATAGAGCGGCTGGCCTAAATGATTATAAACGGTTGCTGACCAAACGCCATTTTCATGCTGACAAGCAATTTCACGACCACGGGCATCGTGGCGATAAGCTAGACTAATATCGCCCGTTGTAACAGGAAGCTGATTTAAGTCGGCTTTGGCTGATGCGTTATCAATCGATGCACCCTGAGTGAGGGAAACTAGTAATCTACCTTGTGCATAGTATGAAAATGCTTGCGTGCGCTCATCAGCTAAACCTTTACCATCTACAATTTTAGTTTTATTACCAGCCGCATCATAATCAAAATGCTTAGTCACTTTGGTCTTGACTTGACGGTCTGCTAACTGTCCATCAGCATTACGTTTTACTTCAGTAATTGCTATTTCTGGAGATAGCTTATCCGTTACTCGTTTCGCCCTATCATACTCAGCTTCCCAAGTATGGCCTAATCGATCAATGTGCTTCTTTTGATTACCCAATGCATCATAAATAAATTCTTGAACATTGCCCAACGCATCCTTTTCTTTCACTAACCGATTAGCAGCATCATATTTACGACTAATAATGCGATCTTTACTTCTATTAGGCTGACTGGATAGCAAGCTAGTTAGTCTATCCTCAATAGAGTCTGTGTGAATGGATAATACCTCAGCACGCTCAATAATATGGGTTAAATTATTATTAGCATCGTAGCGGTATTGCTTTACTCTTCCAATGGCATCTACTTCATAAGTTTTCCGCTTTAAGGCATCGAAACCTGTCCGGGTCACTTTATCTTTTGCATTGTTCTTAGGTAGAGAGGCCAATTGACCAATTAAAGCTTTCTCAGTCATCGTATGAAGGCTTTTTAAATCACTCAATGGCAAATAAAATTCACGCTCTTCGATAGGCTGATTATTTAAATCATAACTAAAAGCGGTGACTTGTCCCGATGCATTAATATGATAAAGAGGGCGATGCTGACTATTGTATAGTGTTCTTACTAATCTATTTTGTGTGTGATTGCAATTTTTTTCCGAGAAGGCTAGAAGGTTTTTATGAGTTGGTTCGCCATCTGCCGCCATGAATACATTTGCATATTGAATGGTGGTAGATACATTTCCGGTAGCATCAAATAATTGTTCAGATACTTGGAATACTCGCTGCTTATTTTCACTATCCCAAGTTGCATTTAATGTAAAGCGTGGCTGCTTTAGCTCATTGTGTAATGTTAACGTCAAGCTATCTTCATCAGATGCTATGTATTGTTTTAACGACTTTACCGTCAACTTTGTAGGGAAATCAGCCATTTTAATGGGGTTTGCATAAAGACGTTGGCTTTTTACTTCTCCCGTTTCTGTATACTCCCAACCGATCAAACAGGCTTCCGTATTAGATTGCTGAATAATGCTAAATCGCTTTCGGTCTAAGCTATCGTAGATATGCCATTTTTTATCGCCAAGTGGATCGATTTCTAATGTTGGCTTGCCTGAAGCGCTAAAGGTAGCGGTTTGTGTAATAGCTAAATGGCTTTTTTGATCTTTAATATCGGGATCAATGCAATGAGTCATTTCTCGACCTAAACCATCGTGCACCAAATCTAGTTGATATTGATTAGGATTCTCTTCATTGCCTTGGATAGTACTTTCTTTTTGGCCTTGTGCATTAAATTTATTTTCGGTTGTTAGTTTTAAACCTTGTTTATCACGGATCTGGCGTTGCAATTCACCACGGCGAGTAAATTCATTAACAGTGACAATACCGTTATGGTCAGCTACTTCACTGTTTTTACCATGCGCATTCACTTTGAATTTGGTTGATAATTTCAAACCATCAGCATCTTCAATTGTTTCAACTAAATCAGTTTTACTATATTTATGCTTGGTTTTAACACCCATGCCATCGACTGTTTCTTCTAAACGATCAAGCCTATCGTAATGCTTAGTGACTTTTACGCCCAAAGCTATATCGGTAACCGTTTTCTGCTGGCCTGTTGCGGTGTGAGTCGTAAGCGTTATATCCCCTGCTTCATTTTTAATTTGAATAGGCTCACCAAACACATTGGTGGTAATCGTTTTAAACGTACCATCAGCAAATGTTACGACTTGCTTATGTTGAGCATCTTCATAAGTTGTCGTAGTTGTGTGCTTAGAAGCGTCTGTGGCAGATACTAAACGATGAAAAGCATCATAGGCATATTGCTCTGATAATGATAAACCTTCACTATCGGAATAGGTGACGGTCTCTAATTGACCGGATAAATCATATTCCTTGGTGGTTGTTAATCCATTTTCATTGGTTACGCTCGTTTCTTTACTGGCATAATGATCAAATTGACGGGTAACGATTGCATTTATACCAGTTGCCGCTTGTATCGTTTGTATTTTTACTTCCAAGCCACGGTTATCATATTCATGCTTGATTGTTAGTGTATCGTCTTGATGAGAGACTGGATGCACTTCAAGGGTACATTCTTGGAAAGCATTATATTCATATGAGGTTGTATACAACTCAGCATCAGTTTTATGTTCAATATGACCTTTAGCATTACGCGTATAACGGATGACATTATCTTTTGCAGTGTCTTTTAATCCGTCTAGTATACTAGTCAGATGAGGAGTCACATTTCCGCCTTGCAGTGAGGCTAACACTTTTTCAGAACAAAATGCTGCATAATGGCGTTCGCTTTCAATTTCTCCGAATGCATTATAGCTAGTTTCAGACATCGCACCATTGGGCTTTATTGTTAGTGTTAAACGATGATCAGCATCATAAAAATAGCGCGTGACATTACCTAATGCATCTATTGATTTTACTTTAAGGTGATGTTCGTATTCATGCCTGGTGCTTTGACTATCCCATAATGCGCGCTTAGCAGCTAATTTTTGATCAGGCAATAATGTATTACTTTCATCTATTTTCTTTAATTCTTCGGCTAGATAAGGATTAGCCTCCGCAATTAAACAGCCAAGGTCATCAAATTTTTTCTCAGTACCGCGGCTAGTGTCGCCGCTAATGGTCTTGGACTTTGCATCTGTCACATAACTACCAATTTGACGATTCATATTATCATAGGCAAATGTAGTGACTTGATCAAATGGTCCATAGGTACGCTCGAGACGCCCTAGATCATCGTAATGGTAACTAACTTGTCTGTCATTTTCATGGCTGGCTATTCTAGGATAGCTAGTAGTATTGTCATACCATGTGGAACTTACTGGATTTGCATATTGAATAATATTTTTCTTGTTACCATCGTGATAATACGTATGAGCCGTGACGTAACCTTTTGCATCAATTTCAAATAGACGTTGGCCTTTAGCGTCATTAATAAAATAGTGATGAGCATCTTTATTGTTAATAGACAAGTTTAATTGGGTAAAATCGGTTGTAATAGTAGCGTCAGGCGTTGAAAATTGGGTCTTCTCGACTAAATGCCCTGATTCATTGTAGTTATAAGTAGTGATAAAACCGGCCGCATCTTGTTCGGCAATTTTTAATTGATCTTGATCATAAAAAGTAGCTGTTATACGGTCAACTTGACGATTTAAGCTTCTAACCAAGCCCCTGCCTTGTTTTAATACATCAAGCTCTACTAACGATAATTTCTCAGCATAAGCAATTTGCATGATCAATTGGCCATGTGCATTGTATCGATGCTCAATTACATTATTTAATGCGTCTACGATAAAACGTTCGCGTTGACCTGCATCTAAAAAGGTATAAGTTTGCCTATCTTTAGAATCGGCTAATGCGGTCAGGCTTTGTAAGAATGCTGGTTTGCTAAGTGTTTCACTTTGCATGTATGCCTGAAAATTGGTAGGACGCGCATAGGATTTTTTCATGACGTAATTAAACTGGCTATTATGGTAAGTTTCGTCCACATAACCTAAAGCACTAATAGTGTATTCTCGCTGATTAACTTCATCATGCACTAAATGCTTCTGACTGCCATCTTCCTGCGTGATTTGAGTAATGTTGCCATTCGCGTCACGCTTAACATTGATTGTTTCAACTGCTTTTTTGGCGACTTCTTCCATTTGCATGACTAAGCCACGCGCATCAAGCACGGCTACTTCATTATGCTGATCAGCATAATTTACTATTTCCCTATTTTCTGAGTAACGATGGGAGGTCTTTTGTACTTGATCTGATCCAACAGCAGCTTCTGTTTCTGTTAATAAATCCCAAGCATCATAGGTATTTTTTTGTTGCTGATAAATGGCTGTTTGCAACTTATCTTTATCAATGCTGGCCAGCCTTAAAGTAGACTCTTCCGCAATATGATCGAGCTCATCCCAGACAAAATGACTCGTCTGCATGCTGGTATTAACCACGCCATTTCCATCAGCATCAACCGCGGTAAATGTTGTTTTTTGAGTGGCTCGACCATGTAAATCGTATTTAAATGTAGTTAACGTTGTTTGTGTTAAATCTGATTTATTTTTCCAGGTTAGTAAATTTCCATGGGTGGGCATTTGACGAAATACATTACCAGAATAGGTACATAAGCCCGTGATTAAACCCGTGCTGTTATCATACAAATATTCAGTGACTCTTCCTACTGAGCTAACTTTAAATGCTAGCCGTGGATAACCGGGTGTCGATTGTTCATCGTAAATAAAATGCGTTGTTGTAGTACTATTTGATGTAGGATCAAACGCATTTTCAGCGACTTTTAGTGTTTTATTTTGTATTGTTTGATAGATGACTGTCGTCACAAGCCCTGTACGTGTAGTATGTTGGGTTAATAACCCATTCTGTGGATCATATGCAAAATGCTCTGTTGATTGGTCAGGATAAATGACCTGTTTTACTTGTCCATCCGCTGCATAGATTAATTGTGTTTCGCCAGCTGGCGTTAATAAGGCCTGTAAACGATCTTGGTCGTCTAATGTTAATTGGGTTTTTACATTATTTGCATCTATGAAGGCGCAAGTTCGTTGTTGCTTAGCTAAACAAAAAAGTGTGTCTTCGCCTAGCTTTACGCCGCTCACGCGCGCATGGATATCAGGTGTTTCGTAGGAAAAAGTAAGCGTAGTTTTATCAAACCCAGTGATAGAATTTAATTGCTGACTGATTTTATCGTAATGATAATCCACTCCACGACCATCATCTGTTTCACTACGAGCTAAACGCCCTTGTTGATCGAACAAATAGCGTTGAAGCAATGTACGTTTTTCATTTTCACGCTTGTAGAGCACAATGATGCCGTTTTGATAATCTAATTCATAGCCTGCATTTGGTGCAGTAGAAACAGATGTTAAACGTTGCGCTGCATTATAATGAAATGTTTGCGTATTTCCTTTCGCATCAATACGTTTACTTAATTTTCCTGCTTGGTTAAAGACTTCTTTAGTATTAGAAGAGGATTCAGCATAGATGTAAGTACTTGTGGCTACATCAAAGCTTATAGTCTTTAAACTATTACTTAGATCAGACAGGTAGCATTGCTTAGCAGCATGATAAGTATAAATAACCTCATGACCATCAGCTTCAATAACGGTTAATTTTTTCTCTTTTTCAACTGATTTTATTTCGCGGCCGGCAGCTAGACGCCACGCTTCATTAGCATTTGTGGCAAGGCTGTTATACACATAACCGATACTGAATGGCGCACCGATTTCTTTGAAATGGAATGGCCTATCCTGAATCATCAGGTTGCCATTACTCGCGTTCACATAAGTAGACAGTTGCGTTTGACCTAAGCATTGCGCAGGAAGTAAAGCTTCTAATGGCTGTGGATGGCTTACACCAAGACCCACGCCTGTCATCAATGAAAATGGATAACGTACTGTTTGTGAACGTAAATGCATATGACGCCCCCTGTATTAAAAAAATCAATCACGGATACTAATAGTAAAAAAGTTATAAATTACACGCCGTAGCTGCGGAAAAATGGTGATATTGATTGAATAAAACGCAGAATAGCGCTTAAGAGACAGAAAGCTTACAGAAAGCTTAAGGGAAAGGCAAGAGAATTGTGCAAAAAAAGTAACAAAGTTTGATTAGTGGAAGTAAATTGGTAGAAAATGGCTTAAAAATCAACGATGACTCGTATTACTCCCCAGCTGTTATTCCCGCGCAGGCGGGAACCCATTTCAAACATACAGCAGAAGTATCGTTATGGATGGATTCCCGCCTGCGCGGGAATGACAGTGGAGTAGCTTGGATAGATGTATAGATTGGAACACTGTCAACCATGTCCCAATCTATACATCCATCCAGGCTACACCAACCATCCCGGCATATATGTATCACCCTTCTTTAATAGCTTCTTATTCTCATCACTACAAGCATCAAACCGCTGCACCAACGCCCAAAACCGACTTGAATGATTCATATGCATCGTATGACAAAGCTCATGAATCAACACATGCTGCATCAACTTCATCGGCAAAAATAATAATTTATAATTTAAATTAATCATTTTATTTGCGGTGCAGCTTCCCCATAGTGTTTTTTGATCTTTCACACGCACGCCTTGATAAGGCAAGCCTGCTAGTTGGCTAATTTGTTCTAATTGTAATGGCAGTATTTGCTTAGCATAACGCTTTACCCAAGCGACTAAATAACGCTGACATAAGGGCTTATTATCCGTATCCCCCATCAATACTATTTCGTTACCCGGCCGTTTGATAATTCTCGGCACCGTGCTTGTTTTTAAATAAAACACTTTCCAGGTTTCGTTGATGGCGCTTAATACAATCTCAGAAGGAAGTTCGGACAAAGGCTGTGGTAGTTTGGCGAGTTGGCCGACTATCCAGTCTTTATGTTCGTCTAAAATGCCAGGAAGCATATTGAGGTTAAAACGATAAGGAACGGTAATTTGCAGCCCATGCTGTAGTGATGCTCTAAATTTTACATATTTAGCGCGTTTATGCTTTTTAACAGTATAGGCTGGCGGCCACATGCGTTATTGTTTCCTAACTTTACTCTCGATCATTTTGGATAAATAAATAACACGCTCTTCAGCGACGGGCATTCTTTCAACAAAATTGTGTGTCATTTTAAGCAACAAATTGCTGCCGGTTTTTTCGAATAGGAAGGGGAATATAGCGTGCAGGATGCAAGCTAGGCCGCCTAATAGCATGGTGCTGCCAAATTTGAGGGCAAAAAATAGGTGCTGGAAATAGCTTTCTTCTAGGCTATGTGGGTGTTTGGTAAAGATATTTTTCATGATTAGTCCTTTAACCTGTATGGATTGGCTGGATGTGATTTTACTCTGAATTTGGGGGGATGGGTAGCCAGGATGGAGTCACCACTGTCATTCCCGCGAAAGCGGGAATGTGAGTTCACATTTCAAGTGCAACAGTTGTTTACGAAAAACCTCCGCGGGAGTTTGATAATCAAGACACTTCCTAGGAGTGTGATTATATAAAGCTCCCAC
>JBAQCP010000207.1:0-6304 GCA_049294295.1 Gammaproteobacteria bacterium
AGTTTGAAGCCTGTTTCTGATAACCGACTTCGATGGGCCTACCATCATCTTTTCATACAGCTTTACAACTCCATTCCGTTTCCGTACAAAATGGTTTGTGTGCCTGCGGCACACTGAATACTTGACCCCTTTTTTGCTGATCTACCTCTGCAATAGGCTTACCTGTTTCCATCCAGTAGTGCGCTACTTAGCCATTTAATTCAATTAGTTATTCTTAAACCAGATCCCTTAAGAGTGGAAGCGGACATAAAACAGGACATTTTAAAATAGTAAAATGCGAATATTTTAACTATTATATGCTATAATCAATTAGTTGAAGTAATATTTAGCGGACATAAAAGCGGACATTTTTGAGGACATGATCGTGAGTGATCGAAAAGAAAGCATATCATTAATTGAACCCCTTTTACTACCAGAGGGCTTAGCAGGCCGCTCAGAATTAGCCGATTTAGCCTTGGAGCTAGCAATAAAATCGTCAAATTTTAGAAGTGCGCTACCTGAAGCCTTTCAAACATCGCTCGCTACAGTTGTTAGATCCATGAACTGTTATTACAGCAACCTTATTGAAGGACACAACACACATCCAATTGCCATTGAACAAGCACTAAATGGCACATATGACGCTGACCCTAAAAAAAGAAACCTTCAACTTGAAGCGAAAGCACATGTTGAGGTACAAGAATGGATAGACAACGGCGGCCTCAAAGACGATATATTTTCATTCTCAGCGATATGCGAAATACACAAACGATTTTGCGAAAAACTTCCCGATGAACTATTGTGGGTAGAAGATCCTGACACAAAGAAAAAAATTAAAGTCATTCCTGGAAAAATAAGAAAAAATGATGTCCAAGTAGGCAAGCATATACCCATAAGTGCAGAAGCAATCCCCCGTTTCCTACAGCGCTATGAACAAGCATACTCACCGCTAGGAAAATCAGAATCTATATTAGCCTTAGCTGCTGCACATCACCGATTTCTATGGATACATCCATTTTTAGATGGGAATGGGAGAGTCGCGCGATTTATATCCTACACCACTCTTCTTAATAAATTAAACACTGGTGGAATATGGTCTATTGCAAGAGGCTTAGCAAGAAATGCTGATAGATACAAACAGCATCTAGCAGATTGCGATTTAACTCGAAGAAATGATTTAGACGGCCGCGGAAATCTTAGCCAAGAAGCACTTGAAGCTTTCACAAAATTTTTTCTCGAGATATGCATTGATCAAGTTATATTTATGGAAAAATTAATGCAGCCAGATCAATTACGAACAAGAATTATATTGTGGGCAAAAGAAGAAATTGAATTAAAAAAACTTCCTCCACAAACTTTACTAATTCTTGAAAAAATATTATATCGAGGTGAAATCTCAAGAGGCGAATTACCTGAAATATTACATATCACTGACAGGCATGCTCGGAGATTAACATCAAGCTTAATTAAAATTGGAATTCTATCTTCCGAATCAGCAAAATCACCAATTAAGCTCGCCTTTCCAGCCAAATTCGCACACCGCTGGATGCCAGGTTTATTTCCTGAAGAATAAAATATTACTGCCGACGCGGGATTCAAACTCGGAACTACTGATTACGAATCTCACCCAAGCAATAAATAGTCAGCGAGACACTGTCTTAAAACGCAAGGCCATTTATGCAAAATTAACGTCAAATGGCCTTGCATTTTAAGACAGTATCTACGCTTGCTACATACACATTCTCAAGCCAAACCTAGCATAAAACTTACCATCCCTGTCTTCTGTCATTATTTCCCTCTCTTCCTGTATATGGATTAGCATTACCCTTTGTTGACCAATTATCATCAGCATTATTGTTAGGATTGCTTCTATAATGAGGCTGAACGTAGCTGCCATCATTTCGTTGATAGCCTCTTACGGAAACATCGGCTAATACTGACATTGAAAATATGGATATAGAAACCAATAAAATATATTTAGTAATATTCATTTCCTATTCCTCCAATTAATCATAACTAAAGTATAGCAAACGCCTGTACAATAAAATGTAGCGGATCGGGAGCTTAAACTTCTTAGATAAATCAGCCAAATACACTACTTAGATCGAATTTTTAAGCTGCTGTGCAATTCAGGATATAAAAAATTGGCCTTTTTTCAGTTTTGTCGTACCTGTAAACTGATATAGTATTACTAGATAAGTAATTGAACCTCTCGTATTTTTTTGCTTCCTTGCAAATACTGGCAGATTGACTCACAGGATAATAGTCCACATAAACAGCTAACATTTGTATAACTCTATCACTATCTATATTTCTTGTTACAGCATCGCAGGCAAATGCAAACGATAAGAAAACCATGAAGGATCCAATTAAAATGTATGCGCTTTTATTTAATATTTCTTTAACAGGAAATACATAATTAATTATATTAGAAACGAATCCAAATAACATTGATCCGAATACTATCAAAGTATTCGTTGTTAATATAAAAATAAAAATTACCGAAACTATATGTACAACTTTAATAGTGTTTGGCACATATATGGGTTTATACCCCAAGGCTATATAAATTAATTGCGATGTATGGATATTAGATATGATGCAAGTAATTGCCGTTATAGCAGAATAACCGATTATAAAATAAATATTTCTTTCCTTTATCATTGCAATTAACCATTGCACTGTATAAACAGTAGCAAGTATGCATAATGGGGCAAATAGTAAATATAATCCATACTGAACATCCATCAAAATATCTTTTTGGCTATTTGATCCCACTAATTTTAATATCAGCAAAAAAACAACTATAAAAATAAATGCTACTTTCGTAATTATCTCATGAATTTTATTTGTAATTTGATAAATATTTTTCATCTTATTTAAGCTATCACTCTTTTATATATAGATAAAACTTACTGATAAACATATTAAAAATACTGGGGGCACTTGCGTTAAAAAATGTATATTATTTTTCAGTGGTTAAATAACTGAATCGTAAGCGGCAAGTTTGATAAAGAGGATGCGGTCTGAAAATAATAGTTTGCACAGTGTCCCAAAATTGGCTATGCGGACAAATTATGCGTTCTGCAAATGCACTAGTTCGTGTAAATCTATTACAATTACTTCTGCCGACGCCGGGACTCGAACTCGGGACCTACTGATTACGAATCTCGAAGCCGTATACTTTATCTACCTTTACAAAAATAAACATGACTTTACTAATCAATAAGTTATCCATATAATTTGCTTCACCAAACTTTATGCAAATTGGCCAAAATATACAAAAAAGGTAGCACCACCGTAGCACAGAAATTTAGGAAAATACATAATGGCCATCACTAACAAAGCCAACTTCACAAAAGATTACCTTAATACCTTAACCACCCCTCCCCAAGGGAAACGCGCATATTACTACGACACGAAAACCCAAGGCCTGGGCATTTGCGTTACCTCAGCAAATAAAAAAACATTTGTTGTTTATCGCAAAATAGAAGGACGTCCAGAGCGTATAAAACTAGAGCAATACCCAGGCATGTCTATTGAACAAGCCCGTGGTAGAACCTCAGAAATTAATGCAAGCATAGCCAGAGGCGACAACCCGGCTCAAATACGCCGCGCCAAAAAAGAAGAGCTAACCCTGCATGAATTGTTTGAAAATTACTTAAAGCTACATGCAAAAAAACACAAATCCTCGTGGAAGGAAGACGTCAGGCAATTTGATTGTTACTTATCCCATTGGAAACAACGAAAACTGTCTTTAATTAAAAAAATTGATATCCATAAATTACATCAAGAAATTGGCAACGCTAGCGGATATTATGCAGCTAATCGACTGCTTGCATTACTCAGTTGCGTATTTAACCAAGCAAATAAACTTGGGCTATGGGACAAACTTAATCCTGCTATTGGAATTAAAAAATTTAAAGAAAATTCAAGAAGTCGATTTTTACAAGCTGATGAACTTCCACGCTTCTTTAGCGCACTAGCAGAAGAACCCAATGAACATGCACGTGACTATATTCTCTTGAGCTTACTAACAGGCGCCAGAAAAAGCAACGTCCTAGCAATGCGATGGGAAGAGTTGAATTTAGAAATAGGATTATGGAATATTGCAAAAACAAAAAATGGTGATGCACATACAATTCCACTTGTAGCCCAAGCAGTAGAAATTTTAAAAACAAAATATCTAACCAAACAAAGTGACTGGGTTTTCCCAAGCCATGGCAAATCTGGTCATTTAGCTGACCCAAAAAAACCTTGGCAACGTATTTTGCAAAGCGCAGGCATTAAAGACTTGCGAATTCATGACTTAAGACGCAGCCTGGGAAGTTGGCAAGCATCAACTGGTGCTAGCCTAGTAATTATTGGTAAAACACTCTCACATCGAAACGTCAACACCACCGCAATCTATGCACGCCTTAACATAGACCCTGTACGTGATGCCATGAACAAAGCCACCCAAGCAATATGGGATGCTGGCAACTGCGCACCACCTGATTCCAATCAAAATATATCGAATATCAATCAGACAATGCTAAACAAGGTAAAATCATGGCAAAAAGCATAGAAAGACCTGACTGGTATCAAGACGAATTTTACAACAAACAAAGAACTCCCGAAGAATGGTTATTTGAAATAGATAAAAGAATTAAATTTGATAAAGATGAACTAAATATTCCATTTTCAATTCGATTATTAACATTGGAAGAAAAAAAACAACTTTTTCTGAAAGTAATTTTCTACAACGAAATAGAAAACTACCTTTCTCAATTAGATGAAATACCCTCACAGCCCATTAAACATCTAACTGCAAGTGATGTATTCCTTATGGAAAAACTACTTTCAAATAGCGAATGGTACAAAGAACATCCGAATAGGGAAATATTTGAAAGTGCAATTGAGGCTTCAGCAAATGGCGAAAAATTGAATGAAAAACAAAAGATTGCATTTAATCAATTTCATGATCTTCCTTGGCAGTCCTTCCTCAGAAATAGCTCAGAAAAAACCTTGCATCCCAATAAATATATCCCATACCTTAGCGGGATACCTCTGTCAATTGACCCCTCTTACTCAAAACAAGATATTACTAAACTATTAAATATAAATTTAACTTCCTGGGTTGGAAAGCTCCAAAATATTGAATTGCATTTCAATACGTGGCAAGAAAACAAAATATTAGCCGTTTTCGACTTGATGATATGGTTCAAGATGCAAAATTTAGAATACACCAAAATTAGTCTACATAGATTAATATGGCCCAAAGGGCGCTTCTCCCTCACCCAAGATGAATATGTGAATCCTGAGAATGATATAGAACACAGCATAAAACTAATGGAGAGAGCTATAAATGAAAATGTAAGACGCATGCTTGCCATCATGTGCGAAGCCAGGAAGACCAATAAAAGAACTGAAAAAGCTTAGTTGCTTCTTTTTTTCCGGAGTGGAATCTTCAAGATTACACTCCGGTACTATATTCACTTCTTTATCTATCGTCATGTTTTTAAACCTTGATTGAGGATTTTAAACATGGCAACCCAAAATTCCCCCTTGCTTACTAGAAAACAAGCAGCAGAATACCTAGGTATAGAAACAGAAACACTCCACAACTGGGCTTGCACAAAGCGATACAATTTAAAATTTTACAAAGTTGGTAGATTAGCAAAATACCGAAAGGAAGACCTAGATGCTTTTCTCTCTGAAAGGGCAGTCAATGGAAGAGAGGAAGGCTAATGATAACCAGAAGACACGAAAGTTGTGCTTGCGAGACGCGGTCAAAAAAACAAATACACTTCCACACTAATTGTACTATTAATTTTCAGCTCAGCCAATTAATTAGTTTAGCACGCTGGCTATTTGACGAATGTCACTCCCCTGAAGCAAGTAGCAAAATTATTATTCGTGAATTTTTTAAAAAAACAAATGAAATGGGTGGAGGTGACTATGAGCACTGAAAGAGCTCGCGCTGCATTAAATCATCTTGATCCATCTTGTGAACGAGGAATATGGATACGCATAGGAATGGCTGCAAAATCTGCAAGCTTATCTTTTGAAGATTTTCACAACTGGAGCAAGAATGGTGGAAATTATTCAGGAGAAAAGGATTGCAGAAGTGTATGGAAATCATTTAAAGAGTGCGGACCGATAAAAGCAGGAACTTTGTTTTCAATAGCAAGAGAAAATGGATGGGATGAACCTCAAAAAGAGCTATGCTCGAATCTTGTGTACAGAGGTAAATTGACGAATTAATTAGGCGGTGTATCCTCATTAACTTACGAAGGTTAATGGATAAAATCCAAAGAGGAACACCACCATGGGCAAAGATAAT
>JBAQCP010000208.1:0-1664 GCA_049294295.1 Gammaproteobacteria bacterium
TTCCCGCTTTCGCGGGAATGACAGTAGTGGCTCGCAATGACGGCGATAAAGCAACCCGGCTGAGCGATCACCCGGCTACATTTAACAGGCGATTTTGTTAACGCGGCACATACCGTCTAAGAAACCCCACAACGCAAGGGCTGCTTCTCTAGTCGCACGTTCAGCATATTCAGGCTCAACATAACGCTCAATTAATTGCGCTACTTGTTCTGCATGGCCAACGTCGTAAGCTTGATGTGCTTCAAAAAATTCTAATGTTTTTTCTTCGGAAATATTATAGAAATTCTTTAAGCCTTCAATTTTGGATTTAGACACTTCAGGTACTTGAGATTCATAAGCATATAATGCGCATAAACCATCACGCCAATCACGATCTGCTAATTCATAAAATTTATCAACCATCGCGCTGGTTTCTGGAATTGCTTTTTCATCTAAAACGCGTTGCTTATCCACACCTAAACCTTCAGCAAATTGCATCCATAATGCAGGATGATCGGTGCCTTGGATTTCTTCATCAACTAGGTTTTCTAACAATACTTTTCTTGCACCAATTTCTGGGCAATTTGTATGCACACGAGAAATAAAACGTGGGAAGGAAGAAACTTGATGATAATACTGTGCAGAGTAGCCTTGTAGCGCTTCTTTGCTCAGCTCACCTTTTGACCATACTTGATAAAACATATGTTTTAGCAGGTGATGTTCAGAAATAATCTCATTCAAACGATCAATAATTTGCATACTCAAGCCTCCAGATAGATTTAAGTTCGTTATAAAGGCAGACGCAGAGAAATGCAAGATCTACCTCTCAGGTAGAAAAGATAGGCATAAAAAAGGGCCGCTAAATGGCGGCCCTATTGTATTAAATATACACTACATGACGGCAATATGATTATTATGCCGCTCTCTTAATACACGATGTGCTTGTCTACCATCACTCATGGGTTGAGCGATGTATTCAACGGCATCTCCTATACAAAGTTGTTTAAAATCCGGGTAGCCGACATTTGTGACACTAAAATAGTATTCATTTCCATCGGTGCCGTTAATAAAACCATAACCCTCTTCAGCAATCAAACGTGCAACATACCCATGCATCGTACCATTATGGGACTTAACGTGGCCTTGTCGTTTGCGTGAATGCTCTTCAATTTGTCTATTTAAGGCATGGAAGGCATCGCGTAATGCTACATAAACATCTTCATTCTGCTTTTTGGTAACGACAAATTCTTTACCAGGAACAGTCACATCAATACGCACGTTATAGAGCTTACCTTGATGCTTATGTTTTTGAGAGAGATCGACAACAACGCGACAACTGGTTATACGAGCATAATATTGAGAGAGTTTTTCAATTTTTTTGCGGATGTGAGCCTCGAGTGCTAAAGAAACGGGCATATCCTTAGTAGTTATTTGTACAGCTATCATAAACTCTACCTCCATCGCTTTCGTTATTATAGAAAACATTGCAGCGATTACTAATGAGAAATGAAGATGTGGTACCCCTTTATTTATATTCTATAAATCCAGTATAGACTATAAATTTGAGAAATAGCTAGGGTAGGGAAAATTTTTAATTTAACGTGTTGATTGTGAGTGAAGAATGTAGGTTGGGTGACTGTTTTACTGCTGTCATTGCGAGAGCCACCACTGTCATTCCCGCGAAA
>JBAQCP010000209.1:0-15755 GCA_049294295.1 Gammaproteobacteria bacterium
CCGCGAAAGCGGGAATCCATTTATAACGATACTTTTGCTATATGTTTGAAATGGATTCCCGCTTTCGCGGGAATGACAGTTGTGGCTCGCAATGACAGCCGTACACAGAAATGACAGTGAGGGAGACAGATCCCACACCCATACCATACACACCCATTATTACTTGAAGATGCCATAAAACCATGACACACACCGAATTAAAAACCATACGTGACTTCATTCGCTACGCTACCAGCCAATTTAACAAAGCCGGCATTTATTACGGCCATGGCACCGATAATGCGTGGGATGAAGCTGTTGCACTTGTTTTGCACACTGCCGGTTTGAAGCATGATGTTAATCATGCCGTATTGGATGCTAATCTAATCAGCGAAGAACGCAGTAAATTATTCGAACTCATTGAGAAACGCGCCAAAGATCGCATTCCTGTCCCGTACTTAACCAATGAAGCTTGGTTTTTAGAGCAACCTTTTTACGTCGACGAGCGCGTATTAATTCCTCGCTCTCCAATAGCAGAATTAATTGAAAACCAATTTTCGCCATTTATCGAAGAAGAGCAAGTTCAACGTATCCTAGATTTATGCACAGGCAGCGGTTGTATCGCTATTGGTTGCGCACAAGCATTTCCTGATGCAAACGTTGATGCATCTGACATTTCTAGCGATGCACTCATTGTCGCCAACATCAATGTATTGAAACATCATGTTGAAGATCAGGTAACACTGCATCAGTCTGATTTATTCAATAATCTACCGCAAAAGAAATACGATATTATTGTTAGCAATCCACCCTATGTCAGCATAGAAGAAATGGCTGCACTTCCAAATGAGTATAAACACGAACCAGCACTGGGTCTTGTAGCAGGCACAGACGGTCTTGATTTAGCTAAACGTATTTTGCGTAATGCACCCAATTATTTGCAGCCGCACGGTATTTTGATAGTCGAAGTTGGCAATAGTGAAGTGGCATTAGCAGAACAATACCCAGATGTTCCATTTACCTGGCTTGAATTTGAGCGCGGTGGTGGCGGCGTGTTTTTATTAACCGCTGAACAACTCGCTGAACATAAAGGCCGATTTTAATTATGTCGGGTAATTCAATAGGGAAATTATTTATCTTAACGACCTTTGGCGAAAGCCATGGACCCGCTTATGGTTGCATCATTGATGGCTGCCCACCAGGACTTGCCATCGATGAAAATGATATTCAACAAGCGTTAGATAGAAGAAAACCCGGCTCTTCACCATTTGTATCACAACGGCGTGAAGAAGATAAAATTCAAATTTTATCCGGGATCTTTGAAGGTAAAACAACAGGCACCCCTATTGGATTATTAATTGAAAATAAAGAAGCACGCAGCAGTGATTATGACGCGTTAAAAAATGTTTTTAGGCCGGGTCATGCAGATTATACGTATCAAAAAAAGTATGGCCTACGTGATCATCGGGGTGGTGGTCGAGCGTCAGCACGAGAAACTATGCTGCGCGTAGCAGCTGGCGCCATTGCAAAAAAATATTTGAATTTACACGGCATTAATATTTACGGTTATTTAGCTGCCATGGGTCATATTGAAGCTGAAAAAATTGATTTAGACGTTATCAATGAAAATCCATTTTTTTGTCCTGATATTGATAAAGTAAATGCCTTAGAAAATTTTATTACTACATTACGTAAAGAAAAAGATTCCGTTGGTGCTAGAGTAAATATTATAGCAACGGGCATGTTAACGGGGCTGGGTGAACCTGTTTACGATCGACTAGACGCTGACATTGCACATGCAATGATGAGTATCAATGCTGTGAAGGGTGTTGAAATTGGTGCCGGATTTAACGCTGTTTTACAGCGTGGATCTCAGCATAGAGATGCTTTAACGCTAGCCGGTTTTACTAGCAATCATGCGGGTGGCATTTTAGGCGGCATTTCTTCAGGGCAAGATATTTTGGTCAGCATTGCGTTGAAACCAACATCTAGCATTCCCCAACCCATTGCAACGTTAACCGTTGATAATGAAGAAACTGATGTGACTGTAACTGGGCGGCATGATCCGTGTGTTGGTATACGAGCAGTGCCTGTTGCTGAGGCGATGTTGGCGATTACGCTGATGGATCATTTATTAAGAAATCGCGCTCAAAATAACAATTAACTGGCCCCATTAAATGTCATACCTGCGCGGGCATGACATTTGCTGAGTGGGTCTTAAATTTGAAAACCCGCTATATGATCTTAATTTTCAACGCATGAATTTCATCTGGCATCATATCACTAAACAATTGATACACCTCACGATGCGCAGCAACACGGGGCAAGCCTTGGAGCTTGTCAGCACGAATCACGACAGCAAAATGTCTGCCGCCGCCCTGATGACCAGCATGTCCAACATGCTGGTCGCTCTCATCAATCACCTCCAAAAATGAAGGCGCTAAGCTTTCCGTGATTCTATGCTTAATTAAAGCAACTCTTTCTTCCGCTATTGTCGTCATGACGAAGCTTTTTCTGTTATATGACGGGATAAATAGATGGCCTGCAAAATACTAAACATAAGAAAAGCAGAGGTAATGCCGTAGAATTTAAAGTCCACCCAAGCATCATTACTATAGAAATAAGCAATATATAGATTCGCGCCACCTAAGCATATGAAAAATAACGCCCAACTGGCATTTAATTTTTTCCATATACGAACAGGGACACTACCCTTTTCTTCTAAAGCATTTTCCATCATACGCTGAATAAGCGTTTTGGCTGTAAACAGATGGCTGCCAATAAGAACCAATGCAAATAACCAAAAAATAACAGTTGGCTTCCATTTGATAAAGATAGGGTCATGAAAATAAAGCGTCATGCTGCCAAAAATGACAAAAATAGCCAATGTAATTAATTGCTTGCGATCCCATTTTTTCGTCACAAATCGAGTGGCAATAACTTGCACAAAGGTGGCCACGATGCCCACGGTCGTTGCGACATAAATACCATATAGCTTAAATGCCAAGAAAAATAACAGGACTGGGACAAATTCGTAAAATAATTGCATGGTTATTCCTACTTTAATTGTTAGGTGTTAATTTACGGAAAGATGATAAATAAGTATAGGTGATAGGCACCACAATTAGCGAAAAAAATGTGCCAAATAACAGCCCGCCAGTAATCACCAACCCAATTTGTTGACGGCTTTCCGCCCCAGGACCTGACGCAAATGCCAGTGGCAATGCGCCCAATACCATAGCAGCGGTTGTCATCAAAATAGGCCTTAAACGCAGCAATGCCGCCTCTACAACCGCATCTTGGATCGACTTCCCCTGCAGACGGCGTTGATTAGCAAATTCAGTAATTAAGATGCCGTGCTTAGCAATTAAGCCCACCAGCGTAATCAATCCAATATTACTATAAACATTCATGCTGCCATTAAATAATTTCAATGTAATGACCGCGCCTACCATCGCAAAAGGAACGGTAAGCAAAATAATTAATGGATCAATGAAGCTTTCAAATTGAGCGACTAACACTAAGTAAATAAAAATAAGTGCCAATAAAAAAGTAAAGGCAGTTTTACCGCTAGATTCTAGAAAGTTTTTGGCATCACCCGTAAAGACATAACGAACATTATCCGGTACCACCTCTTTCGCTATCTTTTCTAAAGCAGACACGGCATCAGCCATTTTAAAAGTGGGCGCTAAAGACAGATACACGGTATCTGCTCGCATACGATTATAGTGCCGCAAGACATCGGACGAGATAATTTCTTTGATATTGAGCAAACTAGATAAAGGTACCATTTGATTGTTGGCATTACGCACGTAAATATCATGAAAAATATTAGGATCGGCTAATGATATTTCATTCATTTTGACAAACACTTTCATCTCGTCGGTTTTACCAATTTGACGTCCAGCCATTAGGGTGGACAATGTATTGGTAATCATGGGGACGGAGACGCTTAAATCTGCAGCTCTATTTCTATCAATGGTGACTTGGAATTGCTCGCTATCCCATTTCAGATTGTGATCAGCATGAACAATGCCAGGTAAATTTTTGACGGCATCTAACACAGCCTGGCTAGATACTTGCAAATAACGATAATCTTGAGAGGTCATCATGACCAAACCTAGACTATCACCTTCATCGCTATCGATAAATTGGGTAAGCGGTGGAGGTGGTGAATAGATATTCACTCTTATACCTGAAATTTGACTTGCTGCTTTTGTTAATTGCAGTGTTAATTCATCGGTTGAATATTTTCTGTCTGCTTTTTTCTTCAAACTCAGCATATGAAAAGAACGCGGCGCTGAATGGTTGATAACTAAATAGGAATCAATATCAGGTGTAGAGGCATAAATCTTTTCCAACTCTCGTACATAGCTATCCGTATATTGATAACTTGCACTGCGGGGAGCGGCAACATGCACGTGAATTTCACTCATATCTTCAGAGGGCGCCAATTCCGCTGGGACAAAATGATAAATAAACAATCCGACAGCCGCGACTGCCAGCAAGCTTGCGACAACCCATTTCCGTCTTGGCAATAAATACAAAAGCAAATGATGGTATTTATTTTGCAAGCCGTCTAAATGGTAAGTAAGCCATACATGATAACTGTGTTGATTCTGATTTTTTTGGAGTAATCGTGCGCACATCATTGGCGATAATGTTAAAGCGATCACACCTGATACCAAGACGGCGCCAGCTAGCGTGAAGGTGAATTCTTTAAATAAAACACCAATTAAACCAGGTGTAAATGCAATAGGGGCATAAACGGCTGCCAACGTAATGGTCATTGCAATAATCGGGAACACCATTTCTCGACTACCTTTGAGTGCAGCAGATAAGGGCGAAAGCCCTTCTTCGATATGGCGGCTGATATTCTCCAGCATCACGATGGCATCATCAACAACCAAACCAATTGCCAAAACAAACGCCATAAGGGTAATCGTATTAATTGAAAATCCTAAAAAATATAACATGGCAAATGTTGTAATTAGACAAACAGGAATCGTGACGATTGGAATCAGCGTTGCCCTGAAATTTCCTAAAAATATTAAAATTACTAGCCAAACAAAAATAACGGCTTCAAATAACGCCTCATAAACACTATGAATGGAAGCACGGATGTAGTCTGCTTGATTGTATAAAATATTGGTTTGGATGCCGACAGGCAGCGTTCTCTTCAGTATTTCAAATGTTTTTTTAATTCTCGCTTCTACATCCAGTGGATTAGCATTGGATTGTGGAATAAAACCAAGCGCAATGCCGGGCTTACCGTTGACCCTGAAAGACGTATCAGCATCTTCAGCATCAATTTTTGCTTCCCCAATATCACGTAGATGTACGACTTGATTTTGCTTTGAGCGAATAATTAATTCATTAAACTGTTCGGCGGTTTTTAGAGTGGCATCGGTGATGACGCTATAAAAACGATCATTACCACGTATCTGACCACTGGGTACGGAAATGTTTTGATCACGCAATAATTGCGTTACCTCATCAACCGTCACATTTGCCGCAGCCATTTTGGCAGGATCTAATTTGATTTGCACAGCTGATATGCGTTTACCATAAATAACAACACTGCCGATGCCATCTAAAGTTTCAAATGTAGGTGCCACGTATTTATCAATGTAGTCGCTTAACTCGCGAGCGTTTTTATTTTTATCGTAGAAAGAAATAAATAGGATAGGATCATTATTAACATCGGCTTTCATGACCAAAGGATTTTCAGCTTCTTTAGGTAGCGCACCGCGTACTCGCTCTAAACTGCTGCGGACATCTTCGACTGCTACATCCATATTACTGCCGAGTTTAAATACGATAGAAATTTGACTCTGACCTTGGCGGCTAGTGGATGTCAGTGATTCGATGCCGTTAATACCAGACAATGTATCTTCAATCACTTTAGTGACATCACGTTCAACTAGATTAGCATTTGCACCTGGGTAGGTGGTGACAATTGATACTTGTGGTGGTGTTACGTTGGGGATCCAACGTACGGGTAAATGGAGAAAACTGATTAGACCGATAATGGTCATGACCAAGCTTAAAACAATGGTAAAAGCGGGACGACGAATACAGAAAGCGACGAAGTTCATTGGTTATCCTTACAAATCTTAATTAGAACGCCTTCCCCTCCGGGGGAAGACGCCCGAAGGGCGGAAGGGGAATACAAAATATTGCTTTTAGTGGTACATGATATTATTTAAATTTCCCCTTCCGCCCGTTGGGCACCTTCCCCGGAGGGGGAAGGTGTTCTAATCAACACAGGGATACTCATCATGTTACAAATTCTACCAATCTTAAACCGCCACCCTCACCTGCATTCCATTTCTAAGCTTCAACTGACCATCAGTGATCACCGTATCTCCCGATGACACACCTTTTAAAATTTCAACTTTGTCACCCATTCTTTTGCCAACCGACACGCTATTTAATTTTGCATGCCCATCTACCAAGAGATACACTTGCTCATTATCAAGTGCGGGTACCAAACTTCGCGCAGGTATCATGACAGTTTTTGCTTGAGTACCCAATGACTGGATAACATCAACAAACATGCCGGCCGCCAACAAATTATCTGGGTTTGGGAGCTCTGCATATAATGCAATGGAACGGTTATTAGTATTAATCGTAGGCGAAATAAATGAAACCTTACCCATAAATTCTTTGCCAGGATAAGCCGCCGCTATCATTTTAACTGATTGACCAAGCTTAACCGCCGCTAAATATTTTTCTGGTACATTATACTCAATACGTAAATGTTTAGTGTCGGTTAATGCCACCATCCCTTGACCCACAGTCACATAATCACCCGGATTGACTCTACCCTGCCCCACCATCCCAGCAAAAGGTGCTGTGAGTTTCATCTTATTTAGCATGACATCACTTTCTTGCATCTCTGCTTCTTTTTCTTTGAAATCTGCTTCTGCTTGATCAATCGCTTGCTTAGCAATCGCGCCTTGCTTGCCTAATAAAGCTTTACGTTTGTAATCATTCTGGCTGTAGACCCATTTTGCTTTTGCAGAGGCTAGTTTCGCTTTAAACACAGCATCATCTAATTGAATAAGTGCAGTGCCTGCTTCAATAAAGGTACCATCTTGAAATAACACTTTATCAACGTGCCCCGCCACTTCTGGTGTGATTTCAATACTTTTTGCAACAACGGTACCAATGGCTTTCACTTCCAGTGGCAGCAAAACTTCAGTGACAGCACTTGTTTTCACAGTGACCGCATCTGTTCCCGACACATCTGTATGGCGCCAATACTTAAGCGCACCCCACGTCAACACAGCCAATACGACTATTGCAATAAGAATTTTTTTCATCATAGCCTCCAGTGTCTGTTGGCAATTGCCAACAGACACTAATGTATTTGAATATTAGTAGGTGGTTGCTCATCGTCATTGTCATGAAAAATTTTATCAACATCACTACGATCAAATAAATATTGTTGATTACAAAAATCGCAGGTGACGACAATAGAATTTTTACCTTTTAGCTCTTCATCTGCTTCTACTTCACCAAGCAAACGAATCGCATCTACACCACGCTTCCTGGAACAGGTGCATTTAAAGGCAACAGGTGTTGATGGGAAAACACGAATTTCTTCTTCTGGGAATAATTTTGTTAATAGCGTTTCGTATTCACGATTTAATAAGTCTTCAGATGTTAAATTTTCCGTCATTTTAACAGCGTATGTCCAATGCGGCTTAACCAATTCGGACTCTATTTCTTCAATTTTCTTATTAGTGCTAGGCACAACTTGCATTAACAAACCCGCAGCGGTTGTGTCTGTTACACTAAACCAGATTTTAGTGGCTAATTGCTCTGAATCTTTAAAATAACCTTCCAATGATTCTGCGAGGGAGTCACCTTGCCAAGCGACGACGCCTTGATAACGGCCTTTTGAGGGACCAGAATCAATTAAAATGCCTAACGTGCCTTCCCGAAAGGATGCCATGAGATCATCATGGGTAAGTTCGCCATCCCATTGTGCCAATGCACGCATGCTCAAATTATTATCACATTGGGCAAGCAACATTTTAAGCTTACCTTTGCCGCGAAACTGTACCGTTAAACGACCGTCAAATTTAATAATGGCACTCATTAATGAGGCTGCGCAGAGGGCTTCGCCCAAGAGCTTACGAAGTGGCTCGGGGTAATTATGTTGATTGATAATGGTTTGATAGCTGTCCTCTAAATGCACATATTCGCCGCGAACTGGAGCATTTTCAAATACAAACCGCTGCAATGAATCTTTATCCGCCATGGAGCACCTTTCGTTAATTGATCGAATGAGATACATTCTATAACAGAAAGGGGTGAGATCCCATGAGAAAAATGTGGGCGGGATTACCCTTAACGATGACAGCTGTGGTCACCCGGGCTACACTTAAAACGCACTCCGGTAGTTAAACCTCCCAAAATCATATATAGTATTAATTAACCTACAATTGCGCACATATCATGGCCAAAAAACCGACAATCAGCCAGGAAGATCTGAATGCATTTCATGATGCCATGAAGGGGACCAAACCTCTTTCCAATCAAAATAAAGTCACACCCACACCTCCCAAGCCAAAAGTTAAACGCCGCTTCAACGATAAACTAGAAGAAGAAAAACACACATTCCATTTAAGCGAAGGTGAATATTTAGACGAAGTAGATGGTGAAGAACTTTTATCTTATAAACAACCCGGAATTGATGAGAAAATTCTTCGCAATTTGCGCAAAGGTCAATATAATGTCCAAGCTAAATTAGACCTGCATGGCATGACCGCCAACGAAGCAAGGCTAGCAATTGAGCAATTTATTCATGCTTGTTTGACAGAACAGATACGATCTGTCCTTATCATTCACGGCAAAGGGCATACGAATAAAGCGCCAATATTAAAAAATAAGCTCAATCACTGGTTGCGTGAAATTAAAATGGTACTCGCCTTCTGTTCTGCGGCAACCCCGCATGGCAACAGCGGAGCTACCTACGTGTTATTAAAACGAATAAAAGAGGAGAAACACACTTGAAAAATAATACGATTATCATTGGGATTTCAGGCGCATCTGCTTCCGGCAAAAGCCTTTTAGCAAATACAATTGTTAATGAACTAGGTTCCGATCAAGTAGTCGTTATTTCAGAAGACTCCTACTATAAAGATCACAGCAATATTCCTTTCGAAGAAAGAGCAAAAATCAATTACGATCATCCTGATTCTCTGGATCATGAATTACTATTAAGCCACCTTATTCAATTACAGCAAGGCAAAAGTGTTGAAGTACCTATTTACAATCACTCTTTGCACTCACGCGAAAAAGAAACACGCACAATTGGTAAGCATGCGATTATTGTATTAGAAGGCATCTTGTTATTTGTTGAACAAGGCTTACGCGAATTAATGGATATCCGTATTTTTATGGAAACGGCGCTTGATACTTGCTTGGTGCGTCGCTTGAAGAGAGATATCAAAGAGCGTGGTCGTTCGTTGGATTCTGTTTTGAAACAGTATGAAGAAACCGTTAGACCTATGTATTTGCAGTTTATTGATCCATCTAAGCGTTACGCGGATTTAATCGTGCCTCGCGGGGGCGGTAATCGTATTGCGATTGATATGATTAAGGCTAAAATGCGGGAATTGTTAGAGGCTATGCAGTAGGCTTAAATCCAATTTCTCGTCGTCCCGCGCGGGACGACGAGGAACCGAACACTAATTTGCTTTAAAGCAGCCACCTATTTATACCGCTCCAAAAATTCCTGAAAATCCCCATCCTCCAAAACATGAACCCCTAACGCTTTTGCCTTTTCCAATTTCGATCCCGCCTCCGCACCAACTACCACGTAAGACGTTTTAACAGAAACACTACCAGCAACTTTAGCTCCTAGTTTTTCCAAACATTCTTTAGCCTCATCTCTAGACATCCCCATCAACGTACCTGTAATCACAAATGTTTTTCCCGCCAACGGAAGATCTTTATTATCCGTAATCGCTGGCCAATGAATACCTGCTGCTAGCAATTTACTAATGACGGTTTGATTATGCGGTTCATTTAAAAAGTGAATGATATGCGCAGCAACGACCGGCCCCACATCGGGCACGGCCTGCAAATTTTCTTCTGTTGCAGCTTGCAGAGCTTCTATGGTTTTAAAAAATTGAGCCAACTGTTTAGCTGTTGTTTCCCCTACCTCTCTAATTCCTAATGCATATAAAAAGCGCGCAAGGGTGGTTGATTTACTTTTTTCTAATTGATCCAATAAATTTTGAGCAGACTTCGCGCCCATGCGTTCTAAATTTTCTAATTGCGCTTGCGTTAATTCATATATATCAGCAACAGATTTTACCAGGCCAACATCAACTAACTGTTCTACTAATTTGTCACCCAAGCCTTCAATATCTAGAGCACGGCGTGATGAAAAATGCTTAATCCTTTCTTTGCGTTGCGCGGGACAAAATAAACCACCGGTGCAACGTGCAACGGCTTCATCTTCTACTTGTTCAATAGCAGAATGGCAAATGGGGCATTCCGTAGGCATTGTAATTTCTTCAGCATTTGCTGGACGTGCCTCTTTAACGACACCAACAATTTCTGGAATAACATCACCAGCACGCCTCACCATGACCGTGTCGCCTATGCGTACATCTTTTCGTTTCACTTCATCCATATTATGAAGGGTGGCATTACTGACAGTCACACCATGCACATTGACTGGCTTTAAGCGGGCAACCGGTGTAATTGCACCTGTGCGGCCTACTTGGAATTCCACACTTTCTAAAATAGTAGGCACTTCTTCGGAAGGAAATTTTTGTGCTATCGCGAAGCGGGGAGCACGCGTAACAAAGCCTAGCTTTTCTTGCTCTGCGATGCTATTTACCTTGCAGACGATACCGTCTATCTCGAATGATAGTGATAGTCGTATTTTACCTATTTTTTCGTAATAGGCTAAGCAGGCCTCTATGCCTTCAACAACTTCAACTAACTCACTGATCTTGAAGCCCCACTCTCTTAGCTTTTCTAGCATTGCATAATGAGTCGTTGGCATATCGTAGCCGCCTACTACGCCAACACCAAAAGCAAAAAAGGCTAGCGGTCTTTTAGCTGTGATGCGAGAGTCTAACTGTCTGACACTGCCAGCAGCAGCGTTGCGTGGATTGGCAAATATTTTTTCCCCGTTTTTTTCTGCTTGGGTGTTTAGGTGTAAAAAACCCTTTTTAGACATAAAAACTTCGCCGCGAACCTCAACGACTTGCGGATAGCTTTTACCTTGTAATTGCATAGGCACCATAGGAATGGTTTTAATATTTTCAGTGACATCTTCACCAGTTGAACCATCACCGCGGGTGGCTGCTTGCGTCAGCTTGCCGTTTTCGTAACGAATACTCATAGCAAGACCATCTAGCTTTGGTTCGCAGCAATATTCAATTGGTGCTGTAACTTTTAAACGATCGTGAATACGCTGGTCAAAAGCAATTAGATCGTCTGGTTCAAATCCATTCTCCAAAGAAAGCATGGGAATTTGATGCTGGACTTGGGTAAATTCTTTTAGAGGAGCACCACCGACGCGCTGAGTTGGAGAGTCGGGTGTAATTAATTCAGGGTGCGCTGCTTCTAATTTTTTTAATTCCTGGAATAAAGCGTCGTATTTGGCATCTGAGATGATAGGATCATCGAGCATGTAATAACGATAGTTATGCTCATTGAGTTCTTGATGGAGTTTGTTTATTTGGTCTTTAATCGTCACGGTGAATTCCAATTAAATTAATTTTCAGTAGTGGGTCGGATAGATGGTTGTAGTCTTAGCGAGTGGGTCACCCTTCGAGACGGCGCTACGCGCCTCCTCGGGCGAACGGTTCTAGTATTGCTGCTTTAACCCGGATGTCATCCTTTACATCCGGACTATATTTAAGAAGCAGCTAATGAAATTGCTTTTTCTAAATCCACACTCACTAAACGAGAAACACCAGGCTCGTTCATGGTGACACCTACTAAGTGCTCACCCATTTCAATCGTTAGATTGTTATGACTGATGAATAAGAACTGGGTTTTCTCTGCCATGACTTTTACTAAACGCGTGAAACGCAATACGTTAGCATCATCTAAGGCAGCGTCAACCTCATCTAGCAAACAGAATGGTGCAGGGTTGAGATGGAAGATAGAGAATATTAACGCAATTGCTGTTAAGGATTTCTCACCGCCTGACAATAAGTGAATGGAACTATTACGCTTACCAGGGGGGCACGCCATCATGGTGACACCCGCTTCTAACAAATCTTCGCCGGTTAATTCTAAATACGCCTTACCGCCGCCAAAAATAGTTGGGAATAATTCTTGGAAGCGAGCATTTACTTTATCAAAGGTTTCTTTAAAACGCTGCTTCGTTTCCTTGTCGATTTTCGCAATTGCATCTTCCAAGGTAGCTAAACCATCCTGCAAGTCAGCCACTTGTTTATCGAGGTACTCTTTACGCTCTAAACAAGTCGCATATTCATCAATCGCTACTAAATTGATAGGACCTAGACGATGAATACGTTGAGCAGTTTGATCCACTTTAGCCTGCCACTCTTCTGTAGAAATATCTTGCGCCAAATCTTTCAAGACATCTTCTAATTGGAATTCAGTTTCTTTGAATTGCTCAAGGATGGTTTCAGATTTCACTTTCCAGCCTTGACACTCAACACGCAATGATTCCAATTTACTGCGAATTTTTGCAGATTCACGCTCAATTAATTGGCGCTTTTCTTCAATCTTACGGAAGGCTTGCTCTAATGCATCAACTGCCGCGCGAGCGGTGTTTAATTCATTTTCAACGACAACATGCTTTTCTAACGCCAAACTTAATGCTTCTTTCAATGCATCAACGGCTGGCATACCTGAGAGTTCGCGTTGCAAAGTAGATTTACGATCTTCTAATGAAGCAAGATGCGTCTTCAGGCGTACAATGTTTTGCGCTAACGATGTTTTTTGAGATTTTGCTGTTTGCACACGAATCTCTAATTCATGCATCAACGATTTCTTCTGATTTGCATTTTCGCGCAATGATTGTAATTGTTGGCGTGCTTTATCACGCTCCATCACTAAATCTTCACGGCTACTAGACTGTTGCTCAAGCGAGTTCATTGCCTGCTCCCAAACGGAGCGCGCTTCTGTCAATTCACCCTGCGCCTGCTGCAAATTGACGCTACCCTCTTCAATATCAGCACGGAAACGCTCAGCTTGTTTCTCTAACTCTAGTAAGCGCTCTTGCTTCATTTTTAACTGAGCAGCAATTTGTGCATACTGCGCTTGCTGCTGATTGTAGGATTGCTGCAAATGATCACGCTGCTGTTCCAACTCTTCAATATCCTGACGTTGGTTAGCAATTTCATCTTCTAATGCTTCTTGCGTTGCGATTAATTCATCAATACGCAATGCCAAGGTTTTTAATTCTTGCTCACGTTGGAATACGCCGGCAGCTGGATCGTCTTGGCGAAGAATTTTCAACCAACCGCGGTTCAACCACAAACCATCGCGGGTCACGACAGATTCTGCCGCATCCAAAGATTCGCACAGCGTCAATGCATCTTCTAGCGAATCAGCAACATAAATACCTGCCACTAAAGAATCTAACGCCCACTTTGATTTCACTTTCTGCGACAACAAAACACCTTTGTGTACATTAGCAGAGGCAACTTTTGCTTCAGCCGGTGTAAATAAGCAGAGGTTGCCGGATTTGAAATCGCCAAGATGCTGAACAATATCATTCATGCCATCTACGCAAATTGCTTGCAGGCAAAAACCTAATACTTTCTCAACTGCTAACTCCCAACCATTTTCAACTTCAATGTGTTGAGCTAAACGCGGTTTATCACTGAGATCATGCTGTGCAACCCATGAGGCAGTTGGATTATTCCGTTGACCTAATGCTGTTTGTTGCAATGCCTCTAAAGAAGCTTGCTGGCCGCGTAACCGCTGCAATTCACTACGCACGCCGTCTAATTTACTATTGGCAGCTTTCTCAGCTAATTGTAAGGCACTCAAGTTTTCACGCGTTTCTGCTAACTGTTCACTTTGCGTTTCTAGCGCCTCAGACATCTCATCCGATTTCTGCGAAACAACGCTAACCTCTTCATTTAATTCCGAAAAATTGATACTACCTTGATCTTGTAGCAATTGTTCTTGGCGATGCTGTAAAGACGCAATACGCTGCTCTAAGTGGCGAATCTGCGTTTGCTCAACTTGTGCCGTTTGGGTGGTTTTTGCAGAGTTTGCATTAAACTCATCCCAACGTGTTTGCCAAGCTTGAACAGCTTCTTCAGCCTCTGCTAGTGCATCTTCCATAAAGTCAGCTTCTTCACTAGCCGATGTTAGCTTAGGCTCATTAGATTGAATGTCATATTCTAATTCTTGCAACTGATCTTCAGATTCAGATACTTGATCTTGCACTAACTGACTATCACTGCCTGTTTGCTTAAGATCATTTTCCCGCTGCTTTTGTTTTTCTTCATGATGAAGAACATCTTGCTCAATGCGGGTAATTTCATTACCGGCTGCATAAAAACGGCGCTGAACCTCTTGGAAGGTTTCATTGGTAGAACGCTGATCTTGACGCATCTGCTCAATATCACGTTCAGCTTCGGTTACTTCACTATTACGCGCTTCTAAAGCAGTCTCTTCACGCTGAATTTGCAGCGTATAATCAATCATACGGCCGTCTAACTGACGCCATTGGATACCTAATAGCTCAGCCCTTAAAACACGCTCTTGCTGCTTTAATACTTTAAATTTTTCGGCAACATTAGCTTGATTCTTAAGATGGTTCAGCTGTTTTTCAAGCTCGCCGCAGACATCGTTCACGCGGGCTAAATTTTCTTTGGTGTGGCCAATTCTTAATTCGGTTTCGTGACGGCGTTCTTTATACTTAGAGATACCAGCGGCTTCTTCTAAATAAGCACGCAAATCGTCAGGTTTTGCTTCGATGAGGCGGGTGATCATATTTTGACCGATGATGGAGTAACTGCGAGGGCCTAAACCGGTACCCAAGAATAAAGCGACTACATCGCGCTTACGGCAACGTGCGCCGTTTAAGAAATAAGTAGAATCAGATTCACGATTGATCTGACGTTTGACGGAAATTTCTGCGTAACTGGCGTATTCACCGCCGATGGTGCCGTCGGTATTGTCAAAAACTAGTTCAACTGAAGCTTGGCCTATGGGTTTACGCCCATTGGAACCATTAAAAATCACGTCCGTGAGCGACTCACCGCGCAAATACTTAGGGGAGCTTTCGCCCATCACCCAGGTAACGGCATCGATAATATTCGATTTACCGCAGCCATTTGGGCCCACGATTGCGATTAGCTTGCTAGGCAGGGCAATAGTTGTTGGGTCCACAAAGGACTTGAAGCCAGAGATTTTAATCTTCAAAAGTTGCATAGTCGGATCCCTATTTAATGGCATCTATTATGCCAGTTCCATAGCCTAAAATGCCATCATTTCGGTGTGATGGGGGGCTTTCTTTTTATAGCTTAAAATGGGGTGGTAATCTAGGGCCTTGATTCGCCATTTTGATTGGTTGTGATTAGCCACCTCTTATTGAGAACCTCGGCAGCAGTTCAGCACATCCTAGGGTAGTCTTTTTTTTATTTATTTAACCGCCCTAGACGCTCATCCCTGATCAACCAGGGCTTAATCGGACTCCTGTCCGCTTATTAAATAAATAAAAAAAAGACTACCCTAGGATGCGCTGAACACTTACTCACAACTGTGTTAAGAGCATAAGAGCCTAGGAGCCGTGTAGCCTGGAT
>JBAQCP010000210.1:0-14791 GCA_049294295.1 Gammaproteobacteria bacterium
GGTCCAATTGGAGTGAAACTTATTACCAGCTCCGTTTCAATGCTTACATGGCAATGCCCTTGTTATTCGCACCGGCATAGCCGGTGGTTTCGGATCTCGAATGACAGTAGTGGCTCGCAATGACGGCAGTGGCTCCATCCGAGCTATACAAGCACCATGATAAACCACAAAATGGAGCAAGCTGTGGCTGGGTGGTGGAGATTGTTTTGTAGCAACTTCAATGCCAGGATGGCATTGTAAGCGACAAGGATGTCGCGTTTGGAGCAAAAAAACAATCTCCACCACCCAGCCGCAGCTTGCGGGGAACACTAAAACACGGCTATTTAATTTCCCACCCAAATATGAGATAGTTACCCCACATAAATAATTCATCCGCCATAGACAAAAACTATAGCCAAAGAGGACCACCATGCTAGCCTCCCCTCATGATTTAAGCTATTTCGTCGAACTATCAAGCACATTAAATTTCTCCCGCGCATCCGAACGCATAGGAATTAGCCAACCATCATTAAGTGTCGCCATCAAACGACTAGAACAAGCAATAGGAACTGAGTTATTCATCAGAAGCAAAAACGGCGTCACCCTCACCCAAGCCGGCAAACGCCTACTCTCACACACCAAACAATTATTACAGTTATGGGATAGCGTCAAAACAGAAAGCTTAGCCTCTCATTTTGAAGTGCAAGGCAATTTTACTTTTGGCTGCCATCAATCAGTTGCCTTACACATGCTGCCAGCCTTCCTTCCAGAACTTTTACGCAAATATCCCAAGCTAGAAATACAATTAAAGCATGATTTATCGCGCAAAATGTTAGAAGGCATTATCAATCTTTCCATTGATATTGGCATTATTGTCAACCCCATTAAACATCCAGATCTAGTCATTCACAAACTATATACCGATAAAGTAACTTTTTGGCAGTCAACCAAAAAAACTGTCAGTCGCGATCAGACAGAGCAAGCTATCATTTGCGACCCCAATATGACACAAACAGAATGGTTATTAAAAAAAATAAGCAAAACAACCATGCCGCGTTTAATAACCAGCAGCAGCTTAGAAGTAATCGCGAGCTTAACAGCAAATCAAGCAGGTATAGGCATCTTACCAGCTAGCGTTGCAACGTTTCTCTATCCCAAACTACTAATGCCTGTGCCCAACATGCCTAGCTATCAAGATGAAATCTGCCTCGTGTACCGGCATGAAAACCGGCATATTAAGGCGATACAAGTGATTATTGAGGCGATAAAGCATCGACGCCCATAATGCAGCCGTAAAGGCTGTGCACCCAACAACTAATGATTCACCAAGAAAATTACGGATGCTTGAATTCACACTGAGGTAAGCGTTCGGGATAATGCATTATCCCGAACGCTTCCTTAAACGTATACAAAATTAATTATCTCCTACTGCCTAAGTAGTCCTGGATCTCAACAACAGTCGAACGAGCATACCTCTGAACGCCGATAAGGGTAGCAGACCCAAACCCCGTCCATTCTCCATAACCAACAAGCCACAACCTTGGCTCGCTGACAGCTCTAGTTCCACTCATTTCAATTTGCTTGTCTTCATTCTCAATTCCAAGCACCTTCAAATGATGCAAGGCTGGACGGAATCCCGTACACCAAATTATCACATCAAAAGCTTCTTCTGTTCCATCAGGCCAAACAACACCGCTACTTGTGAATCTCGAAAATGGCCGTTTAGTTTTTAAGATACCTCGTGATCTGGCTTCTTTGACTGAATCGACCATAACAATGTCTCCAAGACTTAGAATCGCTTTATCCGACCGACCTTCTAGGCGGGCTTGATAACGCTGAGTCGCAACGTGGAATAATACGCGGCCATCGACGTCATCCGGCAAAAACGTAGGTTCACGCTCAGTCACCCACGTTGCATCAGTTACCCTAGAGACTTCCGCAAAAATCTGAGCACCAGAATTTCCACCTCCCACGATTAAGATTTTTTTGCTGGTAAAGTCCATAGGCTCGTAGTAATGAGCAGAGTGGATCTGTGTCCCTAAAAACTCATTTTTGCAAGGATAAGACGGAATATAGGGATTCTCCCAAGTTCCTGTACAACTGACTACCGCCGAGGCCTCAATTGAGCCGTGGTTTGTTTCAATCAAAAGACCAGAGTTCCTTCGAGTGACAGACTGAGCAGATACAGAACGCTTTATGGGAAACTCGTATCTTTTCTCATAAGCTCGCAAATACTCAATGACTTCCTCTCTGTCAGGATAGCTCTTCTTAGTTTTAGGGAAACCCCAGCCAGGCAGCGAGCTATATTCGCTTGGCGAAAAGAGTTGGAGCGATCGCCAAGCATGAAGCCAAGCGCCACCAGGTTCAGCCTGATTATCAAGAATCACGAAACCAATGTCAGTTCGCCGTAAAAAATAGCCAACAGCCAGCCCCGCTTGGCCACCACCGATGATCACGACTTTTGTTTTCGAAGGTATCTGAATCATCGCAGCACTCCTTTTCACCGAATGAAATCTCCCAATCAAGACCGGAAACTATCTTTCACGTAGAGGAATCCGACTCATCGATATTGTTAATAATCTTTGATTATACTGTATCATATGGGTACTTTTATGGAGCCTGCCAAAATAAAGAACAAGGATTGATATGAACATATTATTTCTATGTGCAGCCCATTGGGCAAGAAGTCAAATGGCTGAAGGATTAGCAAAAAACATGCTGGGCAAAGACTTCAGTATTATGAGTGCGGGGTCATCTCCTTCTTATGTGCATCCTGTAGCAATTAAAGTAATGTCTGAAATTGGTATCGATATTAGCAAGCAAACATCAAAATCAGTCAATGATATTGATTTATCGCAAGGCGACATGATCATCACCTTATGCGCAGAAGAGGTGTACCCTTACGTAGCAGGTAATATTAAAAGCATCACTGGCCAATGTCCGACCCCGCTAAAGCTACAAATGAATCAGAGCAATTAGCATTATTTCGCGAAATTCGCGATTCACTTAAAGATCATATTGAGCTTCTTAAAACAATTTAACTTTGTGGGGTTTAGAATGACGCAACAACAATCTCCTTTGGGAATATTTGAGCGATGGCTAACCCTGTGGGTTTTATTATGCATGGTCGTGGGTGTCGGCGTTGGACATTTTAATCCTACAGTGATTCATTCATTGGGAAATATAGAAATAGCGAAAGTTAATATTCCTGTCGCTATATTAATTTGGCTGATGATCATTCCCATGCTGATAAGTATTGATCTAAAAGAGCTTGTACACGTCAAACAATATTGGCGCGGAATTTATATAACATTAATAATAAATTGGCTTGTTAAGCCGTTTTCAATGGCATTTTTAGGCTGGATTTTTCTAAAACATGTATTTTCAGATTTATTACCCCCTGACCAGATCGATAGTTATATAGCCGGCCTTATAATTTTAGCGGCAGCTCCTTGTACTGCAATGGTGTTTGTCTGGAGCAATCTCTGTAAGGGTGAACCGCATTTTACCCTTACACAAGTTGCATTAAATGATCTTATTATGATATTCGCATTTGCGCCCATTGTGGGATTATTGTTAGGCATCACAAATATCAGCGTTCCGTGGGCGACGCTTTTCTATTCGGTTTTAATTTATATCATCATACCGTTTTGTATCGCTCAATACGCTCGATGGCTGTTAATTAGAAATAACAGTGAAATGTTGAGTACCGTCTTGAAAACTCTCCACCCTGTATCATTAATTGCCCTGCTTTCAATGTTAATTTTATTATTTAGTTTTCAAGGAGAAGCACTTCTCAAAGAACCTCTAGTCGTATTTATTATAGCCATACCTATTTTGATACAAGTCTATTTTAATTCTATGCTAGCCTATTACTTAAATAAAATAACAGGAGAAGCATTTTGTGTAGCTGGTCCATCGGCACTCATTGGGGCAAGTAATTTCTTTGAGCTTGCTGTTGCCACAGCCATTATTTTATTTGGGTTTAAATCAGGCGCCGCGCTTGCGACAGTTGTAGGGGTCTTAGTTGAAGTTCCTGTCATGCTTTCTATTGTTAAGATTGTTAACGCAACTAAATATTGGTATAAAAAATAGAGTAAGCAATCGTGAAAGCAGCGTCACTCTTGCGAGTTACCTGCTCACAAAAGGATTTTTGTGTCATGTCGCTTGCCAGATAGCCATCTACGATTTTTCTCCACGTGGCGCGCCGTTGTATTTGCTCATTGTCTTTCATCTTGGTGCCTCTTTGTTAAGTGGGCACCAGATTGCAGGATTTTTACGGGTTCAGGAAGGTGTAATTGGCGGAACGTTTACGCTGATAAAGATAGTCATTGTTTAAGGTTCCCGGGACACGGTCCCGGGCTACATTTTATAATGGTGAGGAGGAGGATGCGACTGGGGCTTTTGGGGCTTCTACATGCCAGCCAGCATCTTTCAAGCGTTTTTCATAGCTCCGGCAAATATCTAGCAATAATTTAAAAGCTGGTTTAGGACTCTTATCCTTTTCTATTTTACTCAAATCAAATCCATATTCCGTCACCCTGCAAGCCAATTCAGCGAGAATACAATTAAAGTTGCTCGAATTTTCAGTACGCTCTGAGCCTGAAATATTGGTCAGATAAGATTGAATAGAACCCAAACAAGCAGTGAGATCTCGAATTTCAGCGGCTGAATATTTAGAAGTAAAAATACTTTTCTTTTGATCTTCCGCCAAGTCTTTTATTGTGCGATTAATGCTATCTATAAACCCACAGGCATCCATCGCAAAATTCAACCCTAATGTTTTCATATGCAATATCACTTTGATGTTTCTGACAAGCTCAGCCGCCTTAGTCACAGCGTCCTTTCTGTCAACATTCTCGCCCGGCTTAGATGTAGGAGACTGGATAACAGTATCAAGCACACCTAGCTCGGTCAATTTCTCATAAAATGTATACATTTCACCGATAGGCATTGAGAATCGCATCGGAATTTGGAAATAAGACTCAAGACGAGCTCTATAAGAATCAAAACTAGCGCTATTAATGCGTAAACTATTATCGCTTCGAATAAATTTATTAATATCTTCTTGCGCAAGTGTCGCCGAGACTAGTCCTTCATATGTCCTATAAAACTGGCTGTCAGATTTATAACGTATATTTAAAAAATCTGCTATGTGAGTTAACCGTTGCGTCAAAAACTCACTCAAATCATATATTGATATCGAGTAAACCTGTTTAATTTGTCGCAAATCACTCACAGCCTTAACCAATCTTGGCGGCAACATAGCAACACCTATCGAAAAATGATAGTGATGCTGAATTGCTTGTGATATTAAAATCTGTTCGGTTTCATCAAATCCTTTTATTCTGCTATCGGTCTTTAATAAATCGTCAAGAAAACAAGTATACATGTTATCTATCAACCCAAATGCACGATGATACTTTCCTTTCACGAGGGTAGTGAGTTGGTTTTGCAACTTTTCATAAACTTCTACCATCGTATCATCCGCCATTGGCTCAGACAATTTAGACAGCAGGCTAGCATTTAACTGCTCTCGCATCCCACCTAGTAGTATCGCGTTGTCTTCCGTTAGTTTTTGATCATTGGCTAGCTGCGTCATCTCTTTGATGTATTGATCAAAAACAGTGGGGACTCGAAATAACATAGCATTTAAATAATCCATATTTTTCTCGCCAATGCTGCCGCCTATCTTAGATAAAATAGGATTTTTCTGTAAAAAAATCGCTATCTTTGCAGGAAAGCTGCCATTTATTTTTTTAAGCTCATTACCAAACGTCATTAACACACCCTTGATCTCGGAAAGAACTTGGCTAGCTAATGCATTGGATAACAACGTGACTTGCGATTGAATATCAGAAATTAAACTATTTGGTGGCAGCTCTGAACAGTATTTTTCATAAACATAAAGCATATCTCTAGCTTCTGCGAGCAAAAAGACGCTCTCTTTAATAGAAGGACGGTTTAACATATTATTTTCTCCTCGTTTTTTTATTATTTATTTTTATTATTTATTTTTATTTTGTGCTTGTACCGCTGTGAGCATTCCTCGCAAAATATTCATCTCCATCGTATCGGGTCTTGCTCTTAGATAAAGCCTGCGTAAACGAGCCATTAATTGTCTAGGTGCACTTAACTTTAAAAAATCAATTTCTATTAGTACTTCTTCCAAATGCGCGAAAAACTTTTCCATTTCATCTGCTGTTGCAACACGATAATCCCAATCTTGTTCGTAAGTGGTGATATCTAAACTAGCAACACGTAATTCATATGCGATAACTTGAATGGCTGATGCAATATTTAAAGAAGAATAATCAGGGTTAGCAGGAATTTGCACATGGAAATGACATAACTGCAACTCTTCGTTCGTTAAACCAGAATCTTCGCGGCCAAACAGGATAGCAATTTTGTTAGGCGCAGGTTCGCGCTTTGCTTTATCTGCCACTTCTCTTGGCGTAATTAATGGCCAAGGAATTTTACGTGACCGAGCACTTGTTCCTATCACCAGTGTGCAATCAGCGATGGCCTCTTCAACACTGCTGACTCTGATTGCACCTTGAAGCACGTCAACAGCATTTGACGCCATTTCTTCAGCTTTTGGATCGGGATATTTTTCTGGATCAACAAGATAGAGCTGGGACAAGCCCATGGTTTTCATGGCTCTTGCTGCCGAACCAATATTGCCGGGATGTGAGGTATTCACCATTACTATTCGAATTTGATCTAACATTTTCTTCTTCTTTTATATAGTTAGTGTCACTTACTGAAATACCAGAGACTATAACCTAACATTTATCAAATATAATTGCATTAGCCCTAGCATCATTAGCCCTTTGGCCTTATCATTACCGGCTTCAAATAACTAAACGTGCTCTTTACCATTATGCGTGAACCCATTCTCAATATAGCTGTAGAAGCTGCTCGTGCGGCTGGCGTTATTATAACCAGAGCGATGTTACGCCTGGACACGATTAAAATTGCTGAAAAGCAACCTAATGATTTTGTGACTGAAGTTGACCACCGTGTCGAAAAAGAAATCATTGCGATCATTAAAAAAGCTTATCCTTCCCACGGTATTTTAGGTGAAGAAGGCGGCGTGATTGAAGGCGATGATTATCAATGGATTATTGATCCTATTGATGGCACACGTAATTTCATTCATGGGTTCCCACATTTTGCGGTTTCCATCGCGATCTCTTATAAAGGCAAAATTGAACACGGCGTGATTTACGACCCCGTGCGTCAAGAATTGTTCACTGCTACCCGTGGCAAGGGTGCCCAATTAAACGATAGACGTATTCGTGTAGCTACGCGTAAACGCTTGGAAGAGTGTTTATTAGGCACAGGCTTCGCTTATCGTTATAAATCAGACGACCATGCTGCCCCTTCTCGTGTTTTACAATCCATTATCCCTATTTGCGGCGATATACGCCGAGCCGGTGCGGCAACGCTAGATCTAGCTTATGTTGCTTGCGGCCGTTTAGATGGCTTTTGGGAAGTTGGCTTGCAACTCTGGGATATAGCAGCTGGTGTTTTATTGGTCAAAGAAGCGGGCGGTATTGTGTGTGACTTGCATGGCGGCGAGACCTATCTAAAGACGGGTAACGTTGTTGTAGCCAATCCAACGATTATGAAGCAGTTTTTGAAAACGGTTAGGCCTCAATTAATTGAAGAATAAGATAAACTATCATCCGGAAGTGTAAATACTATCATCCCGAATGTAGTGAGGGATCTCCATCCAGGACAGCTGCCCCCAAGATGGAGATCCCTCGTTATACTCGGGATGACAGATATCACAGATCACTACATAGCCAAAAAAACCAAAACCAGACAAAAATTAAACTGCACTACCCCCTCGCCCAGCAAAATAATCCACCCCTCTTACCACCCCAAACACAAAAAATCCCCCAAATTGATCAATAAAGATACCAACGAACTATATCAGTACATTTTTAGTAAAAACCCCTTAAGAAACCAGCCATTAGAAGTCGTATAATAAAAATATAAGAAAAGAAAACTACAAGGAGTGGTTGCTATGCGAAAGCTACATGGTACTTACGCAAAAATCGTGACCTGTTCTGCAGCGGCCTTACTACTGACTGCCTGCGCAACAGCACCGACGACACCTGCCAATTATACCGGTTTCGACGCCGCCTATACAGACACAACGGATTACGGCTCTCGACTACCCAACCATATGAACACTGGGGGTAAAAAATTGGTCTATGTTGACCCTAATTCACATGCCTGGGGTGCTTATGGAGCGGATGGTAATTTGGTGAAAGCAGGGATAGCCACAGCAGGCGCTTCTGTCTGCCCACCTGATGCCCAAGATGAATCTGACTGCCGTACAGGCCGAGGCTCTTTCCACATTACGTCTCTAGGTAATGGTGATTGCTACTCTAAAAAATACCCAAGACCTACTGGCGGCGGCCTCATGCCTTATTGCATGTTCTTCAATAATGGCCAGGCGCTGCATGGATCTCCTGACAATATTGTCGTCAATGACAACTTAAGCCACGGCTGCGTACGTATGCGTATTCCTGATGCGGAATGGATGCGTTATAACTTTGCGCAAGTTGGCACCAAAGTGGTAGTTGAGCCTTACAATTAAACGAGAAACCTGGACTTTGCCGAGCGAAGTCCAGGTTACTTTTCGCTTCAAATCAAATTAATACTTCCTTAATGATTATATTTTACACTCTAATCATACGAATTTTTATCAAAATAATAATTAATGATCCATAATGAAGCATGGAAGATAACGTGATGGGGTCTAAACTTGTTGAGAATCCATGAAATCGTTATAAATATCGTCAATTTTCTGACAGGCGTATCTGGTTACCCGCGCGCTAAAGGTTTTGATATTTGCATAGGCACAGCAGGCAAGCCATCCATTCGCTTTTGTTTTGAGGATTCGGCGCAAGCGCTGTGCTTTGCTAGTGCGATCTATGATAGTGACTGCTCCATCAAGGACGGGTTTGGCTACGTAACCATTTCAACTGATTCGCTATTTTCTATTCTAGCAGAGCATCCTAAGCGATCTCAGCTTGCAAATATTAACATTGATGATCCTAGCGTTTTAACTCATTTTAATAATGAATGCCTTAAGCATATAGCCTCAAAAATTAAAAAATGCCTGGATCATAACGAAAACTTAGCCAACCAGGAAGAGCTCGAATTAATATTGGCAATCGTTGACTCCCATTTCACAAATAGCAGGCTGCCCTCTAACAAACGCATTCAAGGTGTTCAACAAAATATTCTCGATTTTGCTAACGAGCATGCTATTACACTCGCCAACCTACTCGAAAAAGAAGGGCATGCTCTTTCACAATTGATTATTGAAGCATTGACACAAAACCAAGACCACATTGAAGAAGAAAAACTCCAGGCTTGGATGAATGGCCTACGCCACGCGGTTGCAGGTACAGGCGAGCACGTTAGAATACATACTGCCGCATCAAGCGGCATGGCTGCAGATTTGATCAATAATAAGAAAATTCAGCCGCATGTATACGGCACAGATTTAGATATTAGGCAGTGCATGAGAGATGAGATCACTGACCTTAAAAAAAATACACTAGAATCCATGCATTACGTACTAACCCCCATTAGTCTAACTGAATCAACTGTGCCATTTGAAACAGTTCTCCGTGAAGCAATAGAAGCCAGCAAAAAGATAGTGCGCCCTATTACCATCTCCGTCCCCGTAAATTGCGGTCAAATCAAAAAAGGTGGTGATCACTGGCGTTTAGCGTCAGCAACTATCACCCATGGCACTGTGACTGCTGCAGAGCTTTGGGATCCGCTCAGCGGCGAATCTGATGATCTTAAAAGCACCCCTGCTTATCACCATTTTTCCACCGTACTATCCAAATTTTCTCGCGTAGAACCAACACTCATCAAGGCAAGTGTGCAGCATAATGACTATGACTGCGCTATTTACATCGTCCAAGAAGCCTATCGCAGAATAGGCCAAGATAATGCTATCACTGCCGCTTCCGATGCAGGCACCATGCGCTTAGCCTTCGTAAAACAAATTGCAGCCAAGCATGTGGGTTTAGGTGAAGACGTTGCAATGCAATTGAGCCTATCTGCCAATGGCAAGATAGATCTATCAGCTCTGGATACATCAGCACCCATTGCAGCACCCTCTCAGCTTCCTATATCTTACATGCTCTACCAGCAACCCAGCACAATAGACTCATCACACCTACAATATCTATATGAGAATTTATCTCAGATTAAAAAATGGCAAGATAAGGCTCTGGGGTTTTTTGTGCGTAGCGATCAATCACTGAAAGGATCTTCTGCTTGGTTCCAACATAAGATATCTCTTCCTATACAGTCTGTGAAACGTAATGAGATAAGCCATCAAACATTGCAAGAAGTGAGAGAAATAATTAAAACAAGAATGCATCATTTAGAAGAAAGAAAGAAAAAGGGCTCATTATCTAGTGAAAACCACAACGAATTGAATGCATTGATAGGCGCATTAGTGATTATTGACACTACTTTACCTCCAGAACAACAAACAGGAACACAACTAAAAAAGCAGTGGCGCGCTAAATAAGCCCCGAGTTTAAATGTAGAACATGACTCCCATTAACTAGCTTTCCACCCCCCAAACGATTTACCCTATTACCTTTCTACCAAAAGGAATTTCCCACATGCAATATACGGCACATATCAAATGGTCCAACAACACTTCTATATTCGATGTCAAAACTTTCGATCGTACACATCAAATTAAAGTGGGTGGCGGCTTAGAAATAACAGCGAGTAGCGCACCTGAATTTGCAGGTAAAAAAGAATTACCCAATCCAGAAGAATTATTTACCTCATCAATTGCTAGTTGTTTTTCGTTGAGTTTGTTTTATCTCATTGCGATGAAAGGATTGGTAATTAAAGATTATCAGTGTGAAGCGATTGGAACACTTGCTAAAAATACGGAAGGGAAAATGGCGATGACTGAAGTGGTGTTGAAACCCACGGTCACTTTTGCAGAAGATAAAATGCCTGATGCTAATACCTTAAACGAATTACTTAAGAAAGCGCATGATACTTGCTTTATTTCTAACTCAGTGAAGACGGTTGTTAAGATTGAAGCTTAGTATGAAAAATGGAACCCGGCAGGAAATCTGCCGGGCTACATTTTGATTACTGAGGGTCGGGTTCACTTGGTGCTTGATAACCGACTGATGCGTCTGTTCCGGATGAAGGTGCTTGGTAACCAACACTTGCTGGTGTTCCTTGCGCTTTAGGTGTCGGAGAGCTTGGTGCACGTGGCTCTAACGAAGTAGTAGGTGCTTGATAACCAACCCCTGCTGATGAACCACTTGGTGCTGCCTGTGGTGCCTGATAGCCGCTAGGTGTATTGCCGGTTGGCGCTTGATAACTGCTTGGCGCATTACTTGCTGGTGCCTGATAACCAACACCTGCTTGCGTCCCTTGCTGAACTGGCTGTTGGTAGCCTGGTGCTGGGTAGCCAGGAGCCGCTACTTGACCCTGTTGATTAATAATAGAGGTATTATTTTGATAATTAACAACATTGCGGGAATTACCACGTTGTTTAACGTAATAGCCGCGGCTAGTTGTTGATTGATAATAGTAAGGTCTGCTGCTGCTATTATCATCCCATAAGGTATCAAAAGCACAACCAGCCAATAACATTGAGCCAGATAATAATAAAACAGCTTTTACGAAAGAAGACATTTTGAATGTTCCTGTTTTTTTTGATTTCAGTGCACATTATTAGGGCTTGTTAGCCTAAACGCAATAGGGGGTTTTTCTTAATGTGAATGGTTGTAGTCGGGGGTTCCCGCAGGAACCCCAGGCTACTACAAGCTAATTAAAGCTATACGCCAAATTAAAACTAATCATATCTGCATTTGGAACAGCATTCTTATCAGTATTAACATTACCTTGACCAAAAATACGGCTTGCTTCAACACTAGCCACAATAGGAGTAGAGGGAAGAGAATAGCTTACACCTAAGCCAAATTTAGGACGAAGCACAGTGTTAGTGCTGGAATCGTAGTTAGAAACATATGCATTCCATGCAGAAACATCTAGCTTGCTATAAACAACCGCTCCACCGGCTAATGCATAAAGATCAAAACCACTATCCGCAACTGGCAAATAACCTTTAACAACAACATCTAATGCCGTCAATTTGGATTTAATCTGGCTTTGAACGAAATAGGAATTAATATTGTAAGTTGTATTTGCATAAGTCGTGAAACCACTTTCAAGGCCAATATACTCATTAAAGTTGTAACCTGCGAAAATTCGACCACCAACGCCGCCGGTATCTTTGGTGTAGGTGTAACCAATATCAAGGTTATCTAAATATTCTAAGCGGCTAGTGCCAATACCCAAACCCGCATATCCACCTTCATTCGCCGCTATTGCTGCGCTCGAAAGCACCATGGATAAACCTAAAACGGAAAAGCAAATCTTAGCTGCCTGTCTCATCTGAACTCCTAGTTTTGTTTTTATTTTGACTTATTTTTAAAAAAATGAGCAATAATCATATGGATAATTCCTCTCAAAAACAATCATCATGCCAACCGATTGATTAATATAAGAAAGTTATTGATTGAATTTAAAATCTCTTAATATTTCCAAAATAAAACTTTGCTAGAATGCTTATCAACATTATTTAGAAAAGAGCAGGGGAACTCATGAGTAGTCCTAGATCACATAAAGACGATAAGCCACTAGCTAGGGTTAAAGAGGCACTAATAGCTTATGGTTATACCAATCTGATCGAGTTACCCCAACCTGGTACAGAGCATGAAACGCATTTTTTAGGGAAAGTAAGCTTAAAAAAACTAGGCGGCACAGCAATTGGCATTTATAAAGCAACCTACCTGAGTGAAAGCAAGGGAGAACACCCCTATATTGTACGCATGCTCCCAAATGACATCGCCCTAGACTGCTATCTAGCTCTACGTAAAATAGACAATCCCGATTTGAATAGGTTCCTGCCTTTACAATATGAATTTATTCGAGACGCAATAACAGAAAGATTCATCAACTACTCATTAGAGATAATAGAATATTGTGAAAATGGCAGCCTAGATAAATATACAGCGCCTCTCGATGAAGAAGATCGCATACCGCATGCTTCTCAACACGCTCTTCAACTGTTACAAATGATGCATCACTTAATCAATGCAGGTTATGTTTATACAGATGTAAAATCCCCGAATTTCTTGGTTAGAAATAATCATTCTTTACTTGTCACCGATTTGAAAAGTTTGATACCGCTAAAAAATAATTTCCATACAGCTCACATCCTAAGCACCCCTATTTATCAATCATTAGCTTGGTCTGCGCTGCTAGACCAAAATGTCGTACCAACCAAAGAGCAAATATTAGCTGAAATTTGCTATAAACTTGGCATCACGCTATATCAAATGGTCACTGGTCACGATGTGACAAAGGAATTTACTGAGAAAGCATCTAAGGTGTTTAGTAAACAAAATCTCGCCTTGTCCCAATATCAAGCCGCCTACAGCAAAATCAACGAAATTAATGATTTAAAAGACCCTTTAAACAAATGTGGTCTAGCCTTTTTAGCTTTCAGAAAAAGTGTGCAGGAAAATCTTAGCACTGCTTTCAAATTAGAAAATGACTATCTGTTAGCATTATGCATACTACGAACATTCCTATCTGAGGGCCAAGAACATCTTGTTCAGCAATTGCAAGATGCAGCAAGCGCACATATTAACGCGGTCAGAAAAGATAAAAAAATCACCCTTGATAGTTTGTTAAAGAAAAACTTGATACCCAACACTTCTCCTGAAGAAAAAATATTACATGACGTTATTATTCGCCTGACTCAGCCTGATGAAAATAAAAGAGCATCGATAGAACTAGCATTAGCATTACTTCAGTCTGTCCAAGTAGAGCAAAAAATAATTCCAAAGCTAAAGCTGCCTGCCTTTGGTAGTTCTGCTAACATGTTTACACCAAGATCGAGCCCTGCTAGTTCATCGCACTCACCTAATTCTATGGCTCATTCTAGCAGCACCCCAACAACACCGAACAGCAGCGGTAGTTCAAAATCAGCTACTAAGAGCGCTCAATCTGCGCCAACAACACCGGCTTCACATCGTATTCACCCTCGCAGCACTGAACGGTTTTATGACTCTGATCAAACCAGTACTTCGCCGACAAGAGCCCGCAGCTCAACATTCAGCAGTGATACAGGGGCATCAGAATCACCTCTCTCATTTTCGCTGGAACTACAACCAAAAAGTCCGTCTAAAAAACACGGAACAAAGAAGCCGCGTGAAGCGCGTGAAGGTAGCAAACTAAGAAGCGCCACTATTACCCCTAGTTCATCTGCCCCCACTGCAGATATAAATGGCCGAGCTAGAAGCAACACAGAAGCTTATTTTGAGACAGAAACTGCCCTATCTTCACCCAGAAAAAGAAGATTCAATGTCACCACGTCTGATGCCATTTCTTCGGTAAAGAGCACCCGTGACCCGAGCTTATCAACTGGTCAGATCAGGCTTGTTATTCCAAAAAAATAAGGGTGGGATTTATCAAGACGATGGCAATTAAAAAATGCGTGCGGATTTAACTAATTTCAAATGAGTACTGCTGTTATTCCCGCCTGCGCACACTACTGTCCGGTTAATCAAAATTCCTCGTTGTCCCGCGCGTAGGCGCGGGATCCAGAGCACTGCAACATCGTAATGCTGTAAAAAATATTTCAAAAAAGTTTTTTTGCTTAATCTCAAGCCATCTGATTGACTCACCCCTGTCCTGGATCCCGCGCCTTCGCGCGGGA
>JBAQCP010000211.1:0-9646 GCA_049294295.1 Gammaproteobacteria bacterium
TTTCGCGGGAATGACAGCGCTGTGTACGGGTATGACAGCTTTTTATCAGAGAGAAGATAACAAGCGCTGTCATTAATTTGACATCCTAGTCATTAGTTTGCTATTTTCTCTTATTATTTTTAGAAAGTAACATAGTCACCATTCAAGGATGAATATTTAGATGACGCATCAACAAGCTCAACTTCAAGCAACTGAAGAAGCAAACGTTTTTCGCAAACTCATAGGCCAAAGCGTGCCTATGCAGCAAATCAAGCAACTCATTCGTCAAGTTGCTTCTTGTGACTCTAATGTTTTAATCATCGGCCAATCGGGTACCGGTAAAGATATCATTGCCTCTTGCATACACGATTTATCAAATCGGCGATACAATCCATTAGTACCGATCAATTGCGGCGCTATTCCAACAGAACTGATGGAAAGTGAATTATTCGGCCATGAAAAAGGGGCTTTTACTGGAGCTGCGACTAAACGGCCGGGACGTTTTGAAATTGCCAATACGGGGACTTTATTTCTAGATGAAATTGGCGACATGCCCTTACCGATGCAAGTAAAATTATTACGTGTGATTCAAGAAAGAAAAGTAGATCGCGTAGGTAGTCATACTAGCATCGATATCGATGTTCGTATTATTTCAGCAACGAACCAATCACTAGAAGATCTTATTCAACAAAATCGATTTAGAGAAGATTTATATTATCGATTAAACGTCTTCCCAATTTATGTGCCTAGCCTTGCTGAAAGACCAGATGATATTCCAGCTTTGATTGATTATCATCTTGATATCATCGCAGAACGCTTAAATCGACGAGTTGCTTTTACAGACAATGCACTGAGCTTACTCTCTGAATACAACTGGCCCGGCAATATTAGAGAACTCGCTAATTTTATAGAACGCATGGTTATTTTATATGACGGCAAATTACTCAATGACAGTGATTTGGATGGGGCGTATAAAAAGAAAGCCTCGCACGTTACTAAAAATATGCCAGCACAAGTCAATCTTGCCACAGAAGTGCCATTTAATATTAAAGAATATATTGCCAATATTGAGCAGCAGCTTATTCAAGCAGCATTGCAAAAATCGAATGGGGTGATAAGTTCGGCAGCTGAGTACCTTTCTTTGGGCAGGACGACGTTGATTGAAAAGATGCGTAAATACAACCTGGTTTGGCAAGGGATAAATTGAATGTAGCCCGGGTAACCGCAGGGAACCCGGGAACATTTTAATATTTAACTAAACTTCTTCAACATATCAGACAACGCTCTTTGCAACTGCGCATACATCCCTGTCGTCATATCCAGCGCGCTCATCTGCGACTTCATATTACTAATGGATTCATAATCAGGAACCGTCGCTAAATTTGTCCAAATATTCTTTTGAATATTAGTCAATGACAGTAAAGAATTAGCTTGAATATCAATTTGCTGCCCGCGCGTACCAATGTTTGCTTGAAATGAAATAAGATGATTTAACACCTGATCCATAGAAGCAGTATATTGATTAAGATTGGTCGCGTAACGCGAACGTGCTGCCAAATCATCGCCAATTGGCGTTCTTAGCAAATTAACCAAATTTGTCATCGTATCAAACACATTTTGGTTTTGGCTAGGTTTAATACTAAATGAATCACCTGCATTAGGTGCACCTTTTAGCGTAAAAGCCATCCCATTTGCAGTAATCGTTGTGCCTGGCACATAAACCGTAGCAGGGATCACTGTACCACTCGTTACACCTGTTAACTGATAATAATTAACACCAGCAACATTAGTAAAACTTAAGGTATAATCATCTTTCACAAAAGGTGTTGAATTAGTCGCATTGCCTGAACCAATTTCAATTGTGCCTGTATTGGTCGTAGTGGGTGCAATAGTAAACGTTCCATTACCCGTTGGGATACTACCAAATACATTAAACCCTGAATCTCCATACACCACTTCAGCATTGAGACCAATGTTAATAGTCGTTGTATCGTAGCTGCCTTGATAATGATATTTTCCATCATTTTCTAAAATGAACGCTGGCGAATCTGTATTGTAACCAGAAAAAATATATTGCCCCGTACCATCTTGTGTATTAGCGACTCTCAATATTGACTGTAAATTAGATTCAATCTGAGAAGCTAGTGCTGCACGCGAGGTATCACTTAACGTTTGCGTAGCTGCCAATGTTGTTTGTGATGAAAGCTGTTGCACTGAACCTATCACATTTTGCATCGATATATCGTAAGTTTTTGTTCTATCTGCCGCCAATGTACTATTTGTGCCATAACCAGTTAAATCATTAAGATAACCTTCTGTGGTATGCACATCAGTCGCCAATACTGGATCATCAGAATCAAATTGTAATCTTAATTTATCACCGGTACCTTGGCGAAGCGCCGTTGACATCCTGTCATACTGCTCTGAAAATCTAAGCGATTCTTGACGATAAAAAGCACTTGTAGGTACGCGCATACTGGCTATCTCCTTGTCACGCTAATAATGGTGTCAAATATGGTTCGGGCCGCATCAATTAATTGTGCACTGGCTTGAAAAGCTTCTTGATAACGCATTAAGTTAGTACTTTCTTCCTGAATACTGACACCTGAAATGGCATCATACTGATCTTTTGCATGCTCTAATAAAGCGCTTGCAGTGTCACGATCAATCTTAAGTGCGTTACCCTGTGTTGCTATCTTGGCCATTAGCGCCTCATAAGATGTATTAAAGGTAAGCTTGCCACCATTATTAATACCTTTAGTATAGAGACCAGCCATTTCTAATCCATTACGGTTGTCACTAATTCCTTTTTCATTAAAAATAATGTCGAACTTATCGCCAGCTTGAATATTATTACCTTTAATTTGGAAGTGATAACCAGGATCATATGCTGCTGGCGTTGGGAATACATCTGCACCTGATGTATAAGGAATGGGGCCTTCCATCACAACATTTGTATCACCATCCACAATTTGATAAGAAGTGGGTGATAAAAATTCGATGCGAATAGGTGGAGATAACTGCCCAGGTGTAGAAAATGCTGATCCCGCGCCATTAGTCACTGCAAACTCTTGAATGCTGCCATTGCCTGCATTTTGCGTACCTGGTACTGGTGTTGCAGCATAAGCTAGTGCTAACAACTTAGCGTCCTTGATATTTAAATCAAACCCTGCCGCAGAACCTCGGGTTGGAGACAATACATAACGATCACCGATGTTAAAAGTACCACTATTAATCGTGAGATCGAACCCTTCAACAGTCACTTGAGCAGGGAATGCACCAATGGCACCACTGGTCACAAGAGAGTTGTCGGATTTACGCGAAATAATGTAATGGTTAGCTGCATCAATCACCATATTATAATCGTCAGTGGTCAGTAATGTGGTGTCAGTAATATTGGCAGTTATACTTGCAACACCAGTATTATCCTTATTACTGATCACACGCTGATTGGTAAAAATAGGGTCATTAATATCAACAAATAGGTTTTGGCCCATCTTGTTGTAAGCATCCATACCTAATTTATTTTGCTTATTCATTTCATCAGCAATCGTAATTGATAATCTTCCCAAGGAATTAGCAGACAACTGTAAAGTCTTATTCATATAATCAAGCAGACCACCCAATTTACCGCTGGTCACTAAGGTCGTTAATGGAATATCAACTGATCCAACCACTGCTTGAATCTGTAATTTTTGAGGATCAGAAGGATCAATCCCTGCAGCCAATGTAGTCACCTTAGATCCAGAAACAAGATCAAAGCCATTGTTTAGGCTTAACGCTATTTGATTATTGTCGAGAAACACTTCATCGACGTTCACATATTCAGCTAATTGCTGGACCAATAATTCACGCTGATCAAGCAAAGCAGGTAAATCTGTTGCTAATACGTTTTTAATATCTACGTTGATATCAGCAATTTTTTGCGTGATGACATTAATATTATCAATGACATTTCCTATCGACTTATTGGTATTACTCATCTGTAAATTAACTTGGTCAGTTAAACGATTAAATCGGTTAGTTAAAAATCCAAGTTGGTTTAAATAGGTTTGTCTGCGCGTTAAATCAGAGGTATTGGTATTTAATTCTGATAATGCTTTGATCGAATTATTTATAAAATTAGTGATGTTACTGTTTCTATCTTCAAGCTCAGCCTCAAATGGAATCAGGCAATTATAGTAACTATCATCATAGGAAAATTGATTTTGATTGGAGACTAAATTAGCGCTAGCTACTTGGTCGTAAATCCTATTCACATCGGCAATGGTCACGCCGCCATTAAAAATAACTTCGTTAAAATCAACCGTGCGACGGCTATAATAAGGTGTGGATGCATTCGCAACATTATTACTGGTGACTGTCATTGCATATTGAAATGCCATTAAACTGTTGACGCCTATCCCTAATATATCACCCATCCGATCACCTCATTATTCCATTAATAAAGTATTTCCATTAGTACGGGAAGAACTTATTCAGTAACTGCGTCAACACACCACCACGAGACGCGTTCGATACTTGACCATTGCCACTGTAAGCAATACGGGCATCTGCAACACGTTGTGACGAAATCGTATTGCTAGGCTCAATATCATCTGGTCTCACAATACCCGTTAAGCGAATATATTCACGGCCTTGATTAAGCGTCAGCCAAGATTCACCCTGTATGACTAAGTTACCGTTAGAAAGCACGCGAATAACGGTAACAGAAACCGTACCACGTAATTTATTTTGCTCGTTACTCTCGCCATCACCATTAAACTGCTGGTTAGAAGTCGTATTAGCAACGTGGCCTTGGAGACCACCCGTTCTAAAACCCGGAATGGTAAACGAGTTATTCGCAATTTTATTGGTACGTGTTCTTGCTTTTTTCTCACCTTGAGTCGTTTCTTCTAATCTAACTGTTAAAATATCACCAATACGATTAGCCATACGATCTTGGTATAACGTAATTTCATGGCCAGACTGATAAATCGTCCCATTACGCTTAGCCGGTGCAGGATTATCGATAGGATAGGCCGCAGGATAAACAGTCTCATCCCTAAGGCCCATATTATCAAGATAGTGCTCACAACCGCTCAAGAGCAATGAAAATGATAGTGCTATCAAAATTGCAAAATACTGTCTCATAAATCAGTTTGGCCTTTTACTAGGTAGCTTGATTTAGGTATTGCAACATATTATCAACTGCTGAGATAGCTTTTGATGTGACTTCAAACGCACGTTGCGCTTCAATTAAGTTCACCATTTCAGCAACAATGTTGACATTGGAACCTTCGAGTACACCTTGCTTAATCTTACCCAAACCATTTTGCATTGGATTACCCAAAATAGCAGGTCCGCTGCCTGTTGTTGCCTGATAAAGATTTTCACCAATGGGTTGCAAACCATCTTGGTTAATAAAATCAGCCAATTGTATTTGACCCACTTGTTGAGCCGTTGGTGAGGTAGAAGTGTAAAGATTGACAAAACCATCATCTGTAATTTCAACCTTTCCTCCGCCTGCAGGAATCGTTATGGGTGGTTGAACTATATAGCCGGCTTGAGTAATCAACTGGCCTTGCTCATTCATGGTCAATGAACCATTGCGAGTGTAGTAAGGTTGACCACCGCCTGTAGCGGGTTGAACTTGAATAAAACCACGGCCACTAATCGCAATATCCAATTGCCCACCCGTCGAAATTTGGCCGCCATCCGTAAAAATACGCTTGTTATTTGCTAATTTCGCACCCGTACCCATCACCAAACCAGAAGAGGTATTCTGACTTTCAGTAATAGCAGAACCTGCCTGTTTAATTATTTGATAAGGCAAATCCTCGTATTCACCACGGCTTGCTTTAAAACCAACGGTATTAGCATTTGCTAAGTTATTACTAATAATTTCAATATTCTTATGATGAACATCTAAACCAGATCTGGCAATTAATAACGCTTGATCCATTTTCTATTCTCCCTAGCTTGAAATGCTTAACATCTGGTTAGCCTTACTGGAGTTATCGGCCATTGTTTTCAAAAGTTTAGTATGAACTTCATAATTACGCGATAAATCGATAATTTGTGTAAGTGTTTCGATAGGATTCACGTTACTACCTTCTAACGAACGCGGCACTAAATGTGTTGATTCACTTAGTGGTGCCACTTCACCTTCTTGCATATAGAACAATCCATCGTGACCTTTATGTAAGCCATGCAAATCAGGGTCTGTCAATTTTAACCGATTGATGGTGACCATATCTTGTGTGCCTGGCATACGAACAGAAATCGTACCATCCGTACCAATGCTGATTTTTTCAACCGGTGGAAGGGAAATAGGACCACCATTGCCGAGTACCATATCGCCGCTAGCTGTCACTAAAAATCCATCTTGACGTAAATTTAAATTACCGGCACGCGTGTAGCCTTCCTGGCCGGATGCATTCTGAACAGCAATGAAACCAGGGCCATCAACAGAAATATCCAAATCTCGACCTGTACTTAATACAGGGCCGATTTTGAAATTAGAGAAGGTACCCTCAAAGGTTGCAAAATCGCGCGATTTTAACTTCGAGCTTGCATCTTTATGAAAAGCTTTCATTGCATCCAAATCGGCACGAAAGCCTACGGTATTAGCATTTGCTAGGTTATTGGTAATAACCGCCAACCGGCGCATGGAATTCTTTGCACCGGTTGAACCTATATAGGCCGCTTTATCTATCATATAACATCCTTTTTATTACAACTGAGTAACCGTTTGCATTACTTCACTAAAGGTTTTTTCAGATTGTGCGTTAGCTTGGAACGCATTTTGTGCGTTGATGAGGTCAACCAACTCGCGGGTTAACTCGACGTTGGAACCTTCTACTTGCCCGCTCGTTAATTTAGACGCTGCAGAATAAAGAGCAGCACCAGAGGTCGAAGTTGGCGTCCAAGAAGCATTACCGATATTTTGCAAATTACTTTCCGCCTGGAAATTAGCCACAGCAATTTGCCCTGCAATAGTCGATTTACCATTGCTAAAGTTTTGTGTCAGATTGCCTTGTTCATCGACAGTAACTGTTTGTAATATACCGGCTTGATAACCATCCGTTTCAGGTGATGTTTTATCCTGACCCTTCCCACCATATTGAGTCATAGACCCAATATTTAAATTTAAGGCTTGTGGGCTGCCCGCACCAGTACCAGGTGCAAAGGTTATGGCTAGTGTAGCTGCACTAGTTAACTGTCCACCACTCGAGAACGTTAAGTTATTGGTACCACCACTTAATGCGGCAACGCCATCAACATAAGAATAGGCTGTCCATGCATTAGGGGCTGTTTTCACGTAATAAGATTGGACAGTATGCTCACCGCCTAAAGTATCGTATACCAAGCCAGAAGTTTGCGAATTATAGCTAGTTGTATCAGTAGGGCTAAAAGGATTGGTGGGTATGGTTGAACTTGAATCTAAATTTTTACTATACTTTAAAAAGGTTGATGCGTTAGGAGGAAAGCTACTTGCACTTGCTTGTATATCAGTCACAGAGCCGCCTGTCACCACGGTGCCATTTGTTGCTTGATACCCTTGGACACGGCGAGTACCATCTTCAGTCACTAAATAACCATTATTGTCTACACCAAACGCACCATTTCGTGTATAGCTAATTAAACCACTGTTATTATCCTTTACTGTAAAGAAACCAGATTCGCCTATCATTAGACTAAGGCCGGAACGAGTCATGCCAGAACCACTTGAAAAATCTTGAGTGATGGATGACAGTAAAACACCCGATCCAATCTGCGCACCACCTGCACCATTACCAGATGGAAATAAATCTGAAAAGTTTGCATAAGAACGCTTAAAACCAGCAGTTTGAGAGTTCGCAATATTATTACTAATAAGATCCATATTTGACATAGCCGCTTGCATACCAGATACCGCAATATTTCCTATACCCATGTCTTTCTCCTTAAATACATTATTAGGTAATTTTAATTAACTCGTTCATACCGCGCCCACCAATTCCATCTAGGTTGAGAATGGTACTTTTATCGCCTGGATCCATCGTGACGCTAGTAACAGTAAATGCACCATTTGTAATGAGTTCCGCACTAACGCCATCAATGGTGCCGCTTGCAGAGAGATGATAAAAATCATCTGTACCTAATGCTCTTTTATCACCTTCGCCTATCATGCCGTCCCAATCAAAATCTAGAATACCTCTACCGCTATTACCTTTATCAATTTTAGCAACAACATCCCCTTGAGGATTTTTAATAGTAACAACAACATTAGTAGCGTCCTTAGGAACAATAACGGAACCGCTCAATTTTGCAGATGCTTTATCACCTTCACCACTTTTAATTAAAGATGACATCTTATAAGGAACTTGTACCTGTCGACCCACCAATTGCGCTGCCGCTAATAACTGGCTCTTACCTAAATTTTCTGTCAATAACTTAACTGATTTTTGCAAATCTTCAGTTGATTGTAGTGCGGTTAATTGCCCCATCTGCTGCATCATCATGCTGCTGTCATTAGGCTTCATGGGATTTTGCTTCAGCATTTGTGTCAGAAAGACTTTCATGAAGTCATCTTTCAAGGATTTTTCACCCTTGGCTGCTGTTTGGCGTTCAGTGCCTCGACTGACATGTTCATTTCTTGTTTGGGACGGTGATATTGGCACTGCCATTAGAATTCCCCTTATGACCGCATAACATCTAAGGTGCGTAGAATAAGATTTTTAGTCGTATTCACCATTTCTATATTCGCTTGATACTCTTTTGAAGCGGCAATCATGTTAGTCATTTCTTCGACGGGATTAACGTCTGTTAAATAAACCATGCCTTCTCCGTTAGCTAATGGATTATCAGGTTCGTATTTGGATTCTAAGGGTTTAGTGCTGTGCTGAATGCCTGTCACTTCAACGCCACCCACTGGTTGGTCGTTGAAATCGGCACCTTGAATTTTTTTTCTCACTTCTGTGAAAATAGGATACTTAGTATGATAAGTATCCGCTTCCGTGGTGCCAACGCTATCAGAGTTTGCTAGGTTACTAGCAATCGTATTCATACGAATACTTTGTGCACTCATGCCGCTTGCAGCATTAGTCATGATTTGTTCTAGCGATAAAGGCATACTCATTCTTATTCTCCTTTAAATGCTTTAACTAACTGATCAGAGTCATTTTTAACAAAAGTTAAATTGACTTGATAGCGTAGGGCATTTTCAATAAAGTTTTTACGTTCGATGTCAGGATCGACGGTATTACCATCTAAACTTGCCTGCATAGGGACACGGTATTTTAATTGCTGCCCACCTATTTCATTACCTGGCTCCAAATGTTTAGAATTTGTTTGGGTAAGCTTGTATTGGGCCATATTTGCAGACTGCATGGCTTGATAGAAATCAAAATCACGCGCTTTGTAATTAGGGGTACTGGCATTCACAACGTTTGAACTGAGCGTGACCGCGCGGTCTTCGCAAAGCTGTAATGCTTTTTCCGAGGCACCGAAAATCTTCATATCCATGAAAAAACTCCTTTGTCTAATTTTAATAATGCAAGAAGTGTGCCAAGTGGTAGGAATTGGGTTGATGTTTTGATTGTGCCTCTATTATTGCTAATAGATTGCCCTTTTTATAAGGCCAAACCTAAGTAACTATCGTCATTGGTCACTACTGTCATTCCCGCTTTCGCGGGAATGACAG